>NZ_JBWVSU010000007.1:0-201324 GCF_056642055.1 Acinetobacter sp. 129952
TTTCTCAAATAAACTTCGAGTAATTTCTACCATCAATCAATGAAAATAATTTCGATCAATCAACCAGTAAAAATCCACACAAGTTGTTCTTCATAATCTCTTAATGATCTTCTTGCTAATTCGTCACCAGCAAGCTAGGTCGGCTATATTACTCTCTATCTCTAGAAAGTCAACCAGTAATGAAAACTATTTTTAAAATTTCTTTCTAAAACCGAACTTAATCAAACTTAACTAAGTCACTGTTTTATCAGAAGTTTTAATCTTCATCACCGCCGATGGATGTGCATTCTACAGCATTTCGGAGGGCTTGCAACCCCCTTTTTTAAACTTATGAAACGTGTGTTTATTTTATAAACCAATAAATTTATAAATCACTGTTTTATATGTGAAATTTATTTAAAGAAAAATGTTCATTATTTTATTTAGAAATACCAATAAGAAATATGTCATTGAATTTTATGTATTTAATTTATTTTAAAGTGAAAAAAGCAGGAGTTTTCTCCTGCTTTTTGTCTAGATTTAATTCAAATCAGAACTTCATGCTGATTCTAGCCCAGTAATTACGTCCAATATTATTAAATTGCTCATCAGTTGGCAGACCTGTACCTGAAGCCCCCATTTTATTTAAATGCTCGGTATATGTACGATCTAAGACATTGTCGACCCCCACAGACAAATCGACACCTTCAGTTAGGTTATAAGTACCGTTTAAAGACAAGGTGCCAAAACCTGTACTTTTCTTATTATCATAACCGACAATGTTCCCTTCGCGTTCGCTAATACGACTTTGACCATCCACAATGCGCCAGTAAGCACCCAAGGTATAACGATCTTGGATATAGCGAAGATTGATCCGTCCTTCTAAAGGTGCAATTTGTGGCAACGGCGTATTATTGGTGGTGTTTTCACCCCATGCATACATTGCACTCACATCTGCTTGAATGGCATCAGTGAACTGATAACCAATTCCTGCTTCGGCACCTGCAATAACTGCATCGACATTTCGAGTTTCTGCTTTATTGTTGGCGTTATATTTAGTCAAAATAGAGTCGTGGATTAAACCTGTATAAGCAGACGCCCATGAACTGAATTGACCATGCGAATGTTGATAGCCTAAATCAAGCTGCAGTGTTTTCTCAGTATCAATGTTTTTAAAGGTATTTTCATAACCGTTACCTTTTACGGGACTAAATAACTCCCAATAATCTGGCATACGCTCCACATAACCTAAACCGATATAAGTTTTCCCGTCATCATGCTCGGGATGAGGATTTTCAAAACGTATAAACGCGCTTGGTAAAGTTTCTTTACGTTCTTGTGCGGATTGAACTGCATCAACTTCAACTTGATCGATACGCAAACCAGAAACCAGTTTATTATTTTCATTAAGCTGATAGCTTAATTCACCAAAACCACCTACAGACTGAAATTCCATATCGGTCATGCGTGGCATATTCTGATAGGGAACGCCAGCTGTTGTCTTACGAATCGAGTGCTCATTATTTTGTGTATCAAGACCAGAGATCAGTTTGATCTTGTCCCACTCACTGGTCATGGCAACACGCGCATTTAAGGTTTTACGTGCCACATTGGTTGCCATTTCCATCATTGGTTTTGGTCTTAAACTATAGTTATCCATAACGTGGTCATTAAAGTTATAGTTCACTTGAGCTTCGACTTTTTGAATGATATCGGTAAGATTTTTCTTTTCTACACGAAGTCCTAAACTTTCACGGGCAAACTTGGAACCATCCATCATGCGCCCCGCATAGACGGCTTCACCATCAGCTTTACCGCCAGTCAACTCTACCCAGGTATCTTCATCCGGTGTCCAGCCTAAAGCCAGATCCGCATTCCAGCGTTCCCAATCTGAAGGCACAGTGGTTCCATCACCATCTTGATAACTATTCGATACCGAACGATTGGTATTCAGACGGATATATTTCTGCGCATCGCCTGCTGCAACTTCGACATTATGATCCAGACGGCCAAATGACCCCATCAAGACACTGGCCTGACCGCGATAGTTTTGATCTTGATCAAACTGTTCCGGCGTACGTTCGAAAATCACTGTGGCCGCAGAGCCAGTATTGGCATACTGAACCGTTTGCGGTCCTTTAATCACCGAAATACGGTCATAGCTTTCCGGAGAAATATAAGAGGTCGGCGAATCCATACGACTTGGACAGGCGCCCAGGTTTTCGGTGCCATCAGTTAGGATCTTAATTCGTGAACCAAACATGCCGCGGAACGTCACATCACCATTGGTGCCGGCACCGCTATTGACCGAACTAAAGCCGACAATACTTTGCAAATAATCCGCACCATCACTGGCAGGAATCGGTTGAATCGGCTGTTTTGGATCAGCGCGGACAATCAGCCCATTGGCATCATTACCTGATGCTGACGTCACCACAATCGGGGCAAATGTCTGAACCGGCATGGCGTCATTGGCCATCACTATCGAAGAATAACAAGCAACACAAATCGCAGCCGCAAGTGGCTGTAAAGAAAATTTAGGCTGAGCCATTTCTCTATCTCACTAAATACATAAATTAGGCACGGCTTGAGTCAATACCAACCCAAGCTGAAAAATGCAGATTTATGCAGGCAGTGGTGGCGCTCGCCCCTGAGGAATTAAGAAGAGTTGCTGAAGGACAAACCAGACATGCTTAAAGGTTTTTTGATAGGCAATTAAACGGACATGAATCCGGTCAAGAACCTGTTTGATGTCCAGATCAGGCGGTAAGACTAAATTGGCATGAACCTTACAGTACTGACACTGATGATTGGCATCATGATGATCATGTTGAAGATGATCAGATTGGATAAGGTGACTATGCTCGCCAGCGCTATGCTGCGCATGAGCATCTGTCGCGATAAAAAGCGCACGCGTGATGGTTTCACAGACCGGAGCAACCTGATATTGCTTCGGTAACAAAGGCTGTAAAAATACAGCAATCTGTAGAAACACAGCTGCAAATGCAAATAGCAGCCCCGCGCGTAAAAACACAGGCTATTCCTAAAACATGCTTATGTTGATTATAACAAAGCCCAATCAGAATTGGGCTTTGTTAGACCATTTAAATAAACTTTAAAATGATCCTAGCGTTTCACTGCCACCTTGTCTTTATTACGCTGGCGAACCAGTTTTTCCACTTTTTCACGTGCACGTTGACGTTTTAATGGTGATAAATAATCAACAAATAATTTGCCATTTAAGTGATCCATTTCATGTTGGATACACACAGCGAGAAGTCCGTCAGCATCAAGCTCAAATGCTTGACCTTGCAGATTAATTGCCTCGATTTTTACACGTGACGGACGGTCAACTTTATCGTATATTTGAGGAACTGATAGACAGCCTTCTTCGTAGGGCTGCGTTTCTTCAGTCAATGGTGTAATTTTGGGGTTAATAAACACCATCGGTTGATCTTTATCTTCAGACAGATCCATAACAATCAGCTGAATATGACGATCCACCTGAGTCGCGGCAAGTCCGATACCTGGTGCTTCATACATGGTTTCAAACATATCTGCAGCGAGCTGACGAATTTCATCAGTTACTTCTTCGACAGGTTGGGCAATGGTACGAAGACGGGGATCCGGGAAACTTAAAATAGGTAATAAGGCCATACTGCATCCTCAATTATGCCATTGATCAAAAAACCAAATGAAGGGAATGCTTCATCAAAAAATGTGTGTAAGATCGTTATTATAACGCAACTACGCACATAATTTTAGGAATTATGATAATGAAAAAGGTTTTAAAGGGCATGCCATTTTTTAGTGCCTTGGGGTTTAAAAATCAGATGCTGGCACTTGCTATTTGTGTAGGCGTCAGTATGGGGACCATTCATTCCGCCGAGGCAGCACCTGCACGTAACGTCAATCCACCGGCATTAAAAGCCAGTGCACCGAACGTGTATGTGGTGAAAAAAGGAGATACACTTTGGGATATCTCGAAACGCTTCCTGAAAAATCCGGTACGTTGGCCGGAAATCTGGGCCAGCAACAAGCACGTCAAAAATCCACACTGGATTTTCCCGGGTGACCGCCTACTGATGTGTGATTACCAGGGCCGTCCGATTATTGGTAAAGACGAAGGTGATGGTTGTGAAGGCATTATCAGCCGTTATCTGGGTAGCACCTCCTTGCAACCTCAGATTCGGGTTGAATCGTTAAATAATACCATTCCAGTAATTCCACTAGAACATATCAAGCAGTGGTTGGAACGCTACACCCTGATGGCACCTGATTCAGTTCAAGGTACGCCATATATTCTTGGAACTGCCGATCAGCGCGTACTGGCAGGCAAAGGCCAGAAAGTCTATGTACGTGGTAACGGTCTGGAAGTTGGTCAACGCTATGCCGTGTATCGCGAAGCTGAACCGTATGTATTTACCGATGCGAATGGCAAGAAATATACGGCTGCACTCGAGCTGCAACAGGTGGCATCCGGTATTGCAGTTCGTGGCGAAGGTGATGTCACCACACTTGAACTGACAGATAGTTACAATGCTGAAGTACGTCGCGGTGATCGTGTCTTACCAGAATACGATCCAATGTTACCGACTCTGTTCTATCCGACCAATGCAGAAAATATTGCTGCCGGTGGCCAGATTGTGCGTGTATTGGGGTCAATTGGTACAGCAGCACGTCATAGTGTTGTCACCATTGACCGTGGTACGGCACATGGAGTTCAGACGGGTCATGTCTTTAGTGTGAATCAAAAAGGTGAAGTGGTCACTGATCCTAAAACTAAAGAACGTGTGCAATTGCCAGGTGAGCGTATTGGCCAAATCATGGTATTCAAAAACTTCGATCAATTAAGCTATGCCTATGTGCTAGAGAGCGAATTACCAATCAAGGTTGGTGCAGGAATTCAAGCACCTCTTTTAGATGAATAAATATTTGTCTAAATAAAAAAACTTAATAATAAGAAGACAACCCTATAGGTCTCAATATGCTGAACCCGTTATCACGCGCGCAACTGGAAACAATTACGTTATGGTATCTGGTTCAGCATTCTCTTTCGAGTTTCTATAAAATCAGTCAACATTATGCCGAACTGGCGCATGCCCTTCAGCCGGATCAAGTACCCGTCTGGCAAGCACTCGGCCTTCATGCCAATCATGTGCAGCGCTTAAAAGAGTTTTACCTCCCAGAAGCGCAGCAAAAATTTCAGCGATGTCTGCAGCAGATCCAGCAGGATAGCGATTTTATTTTGCTGCACAGCGATCCGCATTATCCTCAGCAGTTGCATCCTTATGCAGATAAACCACCGATCATTTTTGGTCAGGGTAGATCCGATACCCTGCTTCAGGCACAGATTGCCATTGTGGGCAGCCGCAAACCCAGTCCACACGGCCGGCAAGTAGCTTATGACTTTGCTTTTTATTTGAGTGAACAGGGTTTCTATATCAATAGCGGTCTGGCATACGGTATTGATGAAGCAGCGCATCGGGCTGCGTTACAGCATCAAGGGACAATTGCAGTGATGGCGACTGGACTGGATCAAACCTATCCAGCACAACATCAATCACTACGCCAGCAAATCATTGAGCACGATGGTGCAGTCATCAGTGAGTTTCTACCAGATACGCTGCCTTTGCAACACCATTTCCCACGGCGCAACCGAATCGTCAGTGGTTTAAGTCTAGGTGTGATTGTGGCAGAGGCTGCATTAAAAAGTGGTTCTCTGATTACGGCTAAACTGGCAGCTGAGCAAGGTAAAACTGTGTTTGCCATTCCGGGACATATTTACAGCGAGCATCATCAGGGCTGCCACCAACTGATTCGTGAAGGTGCAATTTTGATTGATCACCCGCAGCAGGTCATCGAAGAACTGGCACTGGCGACGCAATGGCAGGCTTTGGAAAATACTCCCAAACTGGAAGTCGCTGCAGCAGAATCACAACAGATCCCACCACATCTTCTTAGTCTATATAACCAGCTGGACTGGGTGGGACAGACTCTGGATCAGCTGGGAACGCAGGTGCAGCAAGAAGTATCCGCCTTGACCAGTCAACTGATGGAACTGGAATTACTCGGTTTTTGCACCCAGCAAGCCGGCCTGTATCTACGTTGTCGGATTCTTAAATAAGGTTCACAATAGCGCTTTGTTGTTTAATATAAGGTATCCACATGATCACTACCTCTGTTGCCGAAGCAGCAGCATGGCTTAAAGACGGACAAGTCTTGGCATATCCCACAGAGGCTGTTTGGGGCTTGGGTTGCGACCCCTATAATGAACAGGCATTTCATCAAATTTTAGAATTGAAGCAGCGCCCGATTGAGAAAGGTGTAATTTTGTTGGCAGCTCATCTTTCACAGGTAGAACACCTGCTGCAGGATTTAAGCGAAGAAATGCGTGAAAAAGTGATTGAATCCTGGAGCAATGACAGGCCTGCTGAGCGTGCGACCACCTGGCTGCTTCCTGCAAATAAAGATATTCCTGACTGGATTAAAGGTCATCATCCTAAAGTAGCCGTCCGCGTGACCACTCACCCGCTCTGTGTCGCATTGTGTCAGGCCTTTGGCGGTTTTATCGTTTCTACCAGTGCCAACCCTGCCGGCATGGAACCTGCCCGCTCACTGCAGGATGCGATCCGCTATTTTGACCAGAATCTGAATTATCTTAATGGTGACCTCGGTTTAAGTCAGCAACCAAGCCGGATTATTGATGCTGTGACTGGCGTAGTTATTCGTGACTGAGTCCTGTCTGATTTAGTCGGGACACTCAAGCCCGACTAAAGTTTTAAGACAAAAAAAAGCTCAGCCATATAGGGATGGCTGAGCATAAAAAAGGATGTGCATAAATCACATCCAGAGGGTTCAGAAAATCTCTGGGAGTCTGATAAAACAAGGATTTTCTTGCTTGATCATTCTCGATGGGCGCATTATGAAAGAAACTGAGTACAACGACAAGTACAATAAAAAACTCAATTAATACATTTTTCCTATTAAAAAAGTAGAGCTTTTATTAAGAATTCAAAATATCTAGCTCATTCCATTCCGATTTTAAAATAAAGTGCTAATTTTCTATTTATTTTTACATTCATAAATCAGTATTTAAAAGATGAATTCTATTAAAAAAACATGCCCGAATGATCGATATTTAAACAATTAAGAATTTTAAAAACTGGGCTACTTCCTTATGACTTGGCTTTTTCCGGGATACTGTGCCCATAAAACTCCCAATAAAATAATACTGCCGCCAATAGTGTGATACATGGTCCACGCTTCGCCTAACCACAAATATGCGACTACTGCGGTAAAGACAGGCATCAGGTTCATAAAAATACTACTGCGATTGGGGCCAAGTTGCTGTACGGCCATCATCCAGAATAACGGCGCGGCAATGGAAGGGAAAATTCCGGCATAGATAATGCTTACTGCATTAGCGTGATTGATGCTGTCCAGACCTAAAATCAATACCAAAGGAATATGATAGAGAAAGGCCATAAAAATCTGGATATACAGGCTCACTAAGAGTGGAATCTGAATCTGCCATTTTTTCAGAAACACGCCATAACAGGCATAGAAAAATACTGCGATCAACATCAACAGATCGCCAATATAACTTTCACCGACAGTTAAAAACTGCAGGCCCTGCCCTTGTGCCATGACATACATCAAACCAATAAAGGACAAGAGACTTCCCAGCACTGCAGTCTGTGTCGGGCGAATCTTTAAAACAAAAATACCTACGATAATGGTAAAAATAGGAATAAAGGCATTAATCAGGCCCATATTGGTCGCAGTGGTGTAGTGTGCCGAGCTATAGGCTAGCCCCTGATACAGCACCATTCCCAGCGCACTCAAAACAGCAAAATGTCCGAGATGCGGACGGATCTGCGGCCATGCTGCTTTGACTTTAGGCAACATGAATGGAGTTAAAATCAGTAAGGCCAAGGCCCAGCGGTAGAAACTGATACTGATGGGAGAAATATAATCTGCCACATAACGGGTAACCGTCATATTCAGAGACCAAATCAAAACTGCGGCCAGTGGTAAGGCCATGGCCCACCAGACTGCCTTTTGTTGCTGTGTCATACTTTCATCCATGAGTCGCTGGTCTTGTTATTAAGCTATGCCTATTCGCGCATCCTAGCATAATAGATTTTTCACATAATATTGAGGCAATTTGCAGCTTTAAGTAACTGAGCTCACCTGTTTCTACTTGTACTGAAAGCGAATACCCGTTAAAACAAATACCGTTCAGTCGCAATAAACAGGAAATCTAATGACTCGCTCTGTATATGACATTCCAGTCAAAACTATTGAAGGAACAGAAACCACTTTAAACCATTACCAGGGTAAGGTTTTGCTGGTGGTTAACGTCGCATCTAAATGTGGCCTGACGCCGCAATATGAAGGCTTACAAAAACTGTATCAGGACAAAAAAGCGGAAGGTCTGGAAATTCTGGGCTTCCCTGCCAATAACTTTTTGGAACAGGAACCGGGTAGCGAAGCCGAGATTCAGGAATTCTGCTCAGTGAATTATAAAGTTGACTTCCCGCTATTTGCTAAAATCTCTGTCGCGGGTGAAGACAAGCATCCTTTATATGCCAACCTTACGCAGGCTGTACCGGAACGTATCGGTGAAGGCCCTTGGTGGAAAGATCTGGTCGATTATGGTTTAACCCCAAATCAGCCACCAGAAGTGCTCTGGAACTTTGAAAAATTCCTGATTAATAAAAATGGTGAAGTAGTGGCGCGTTTCGCACCAGACCTCACTGCGGATGATCCACGGATTGTTGATGCAGTGAATGCAGAACTTGCAAAATAATTCTCGATTATTCTCATAAGCCTCAAGCTTGAAATAAGTATCTATTTTCTTGATAGATACTTATTTTTTTATTTAAAAACGGTTGTTTAATTGCATTGAAATTCACCTAAAATATTTTCAAAATGATTGCAGGCCAAAAAAGCCAATTCGGTGAGAACAAAGTACTTCTTTACTAGCTTTTAATAACCTATTTCCTATTTTTAAATAAGGAAACATTCGGAACCCAGAAGAATTGTTATGAGTTTGCAACAATCTTTTTTATCTCCATAGTTTGTCCTTATATTAGATACTAATAAAATTCCATCACCTGTATCGAGACCCTGATTCCATGTCCAAGATTCTTGCCAATGCTGTCCTTCCTTTCGCATTATTTAGCTCGGGAATTTTACTGATGGGCTGTGAACAGGCCGTCGAAGCACCGGCTGAACAGGCAGATACCACGACCTCAGATCTGGAACCAGCCTCTCAGCAAAAGAGCTCAACAGCGCAAACCGAGCTTAAATCGGGCAATATGTTTTATATGGTTCGTGATGTCGCCGACTTGCAGCTCAAGGCCGGCAGTTATGTGGAACAGTTAAAACAGACCCAGACCGAACTGCAAACGGCGGTCGAAGCCAAGGATACCCAGCAACTGCAGTCCACTGCGACCCAGCTTCAACAGCAACTCAGCAGTTTTAATCAGGTGTTGGGCAACCTGAACTTGAAAAGTCAGGAAATTGACCAGATTCGTGACAACATTATGACCGCTAATCAGCAAGTTCTGGCTTCTCCCCTCTTAAATGGTCAGGTGGATTTCAGCCAAGTGAACTTGAAAAAGATTGAATCGCAGATGGTTAATGTGCAATCCGAAATGGTCAAACTGGCCGGCTTGCTGATCCAGAATCCAGATCAGGAAGCAGAGAACAATACTGATCAGGACAATACTTAAAATATTCAAAATCATATTTAAGGTGATTGATCGAAATACGTCTTCCTCAGTCGCCTTGCAGGCTATACACTGTTATGGATTATAAAAATTACATTTAGATCAAGAATTTTCATCCAATCGGATCATCAGGAGTTCAATCATGTCGAATTCAGTGCTGTATTCTGTGGTTCCAGTCACATCCCGGCTTGATCTGAAAGATCCTTTTATTTTTACCGTTCATCATCAAGATCATTATCCGCAAGGCAATTCTAAATTAGGCCCAGTTTCCCCGCCACAGCAGCATGAATATGACATGTATTATGGCGAGAGTATTCCTGGCTTTCCGGAGCATCCGCATACAGGTTTTGAAACCATTACCATTGTCGAGCGCGGTTATGTCGATCATTTTGACTCGCTGGGAAACTCGGGACGTTATGGTGCAGGTGATGTGCAATGGCTGACTACCGGCAATGGGGTGCGGCATTGCGAGATGTTTCCCTTAGTCCATCAGGATCAGGACAATCCTCTGGAGCTTTTTCAAATCTGGCTGAATTCCTCACCGGAACAGAAAAAGCAGCCGGCCGATTATAAAATGTTGTGGCGTGAACAGATTCCACATGTATTTTCAGCAGATACGGCCGGACGTAAAGCGGATATCCAGGTCATTTCAGGGCAGTTTAAACAGACTCAGGCACTGGATCGGCCGCCACATTCATGGGCAGCCATGCCAGAGAATCAGCTCAATATTTATTTAATCACTTTAGGGCCGGAAGCAGAATTAATCATTCCTGCAACCACTGCTACTGCAACGCGTTTTTGTTATTTTTATCAAGGTAGAAGCTTGGAGCTTGAAGGACAGAAGATAGCGCCGAAGCATCTACTTGAACTCAAACCGGATGCAGATATTCAGCTCAAAGGTGGGCTGCTGGAATCACATATTTTATGGCTGGAAGGTGAACCGATCGGTGCACCGGTGGCTATGCATGGGCCTTTTGTTCTGAATAGTGCTCAAGAACTGGATACTGCTTTTCGCCGTTATCGCGAAACCCAGTTTGGTGGCTGGCCTTGGCGAAGTGCTGAACCGTCATTTCCACCAGAACATCCACGTTTCGCCAGTTATGAAGGCGGCAAACGTGAAGAATATCCAGACCAACCAGACAAAGAAGCCACCGAATAGTGGCTTCTTTGACATCAGATCGTATTATTTTTTCGGGCTTCTGACGACAACTAGTTTCTTCTGCACAAATTCTCTAAAACCATCAATCGATAGTTCATGCCCATAACCGGAATTTTTAATTCCACCAAATGGTAACTCAGGCGTGGTATCAGTAAACCAGTTGATCCAGATCATGCCAGTTTCTACCCGTGACGCTAGCTTTTTCGCCCGCTCGATATCCTGTGAATGAATCACACCACCCAGACCATAATTGGAATCATTGGCAATTTCGACAATTTCATCATCATCCTTCGCCACATAGATTTGTGCCACTGGGCCAAAAAATTCTTCATACCAGGCTTCATTTTCACGCGTGATATTTTCCAGAATGGTTGGTGCATAGAAATTGCCTTGATGTTCTACAGCTTTGCCGCCAGTGACCACAGTCGCGCCTTGTGCTACTGCCTTTTCGACCTGCTCGCTGAGTTTTTCCAGCGCATCTTTTGAAGACAGCGGTCCTAAAGTGGTTTCAGGATCGAGCGGATCACCCAGTTTTAACTGTTCAAAAGCTTTCAGCATGCCGGCCTTGAATTGTTCGGCAATTTTTTCATGCAAGATAAATCGCTTCGCCGCCGTACATACCTGCCCGGCATTATTGACACGCGCCTGACAGCCTAACTTGATCGCGCGTTCGAGATCTGCATCATCGAGTACGATGAATACATCATTACCGCCCAGTTCCAGCGTTGATTTTTTAAGATGTTTTCCGGCCTGTTCAGCGACTGCACTGCCCGCACCTTCTGAACCTGTCAGTGCCACACCCCGCACACGCTTGTCTGCAATTACTTCAGCGACCTGATCACTGCTGATAAACAGATTGGTCCAGACACCTTTGGGTGCGCCTGCATCCAAGATCAGTTGTTCAAAAGCTTCCGCACATTGCGGTACAATTCCGGCATGTTTTGCCAGAACCGGATTACCAATGGCACAGTTCGGTGCAAACACTCGCATCAATTGATAAAACGGGAAATTCCACGGTTCTACCGCCATGATAATACCCAGTGGATGATGCTCAACCCAGGCCTCACCCAGTTCCGTTTCATAGGATACGGGCGCTAAAAATTCTTTGGCATGATCAGCATAATATTCTGCAATTTTGGCGCAGGTTTCGATTTCACCTTCACTCTGCTTGATCAGTTTTCCCATATCCAGCGTCATGAGTTTAGCGAGTTCAGATTTTTGCTCTCGCATATTGCTGGCCAATTTGCGCAGTACTTCAATACGGGTATCGACCTGTTGTGACCATTCTGACTTTAGGATTTTTTCTGCGGTATCGAGTGCATTTTGAATATCTTGATCGTTATGGGATGGGTAGTCTTTCAATTTTTGATTAGTAAATGGATTAATAGATTGATAAGCCATGATTTTCCCTTTTTCAATTATAAGTTTCGCCTGTTCAAAACCCAATCGCATCAAGTTATAACAAACGAGTATCTGTTCGAATTATTTAACTTATCATTGATTTTTTTATGGCGTGTGTCTGCTTACAGATTGGTTCAAAACATTACTGAGAAAGGGTAAAAGTTATATCGAGCGGTACAGAATGCAATAAATGCAGAGATTTTATAATCTCTTCTTAGGTCTTCTCTTTTGAGTAGTTTCTCTTACTACTGGAATGGGATGTCTAGGTGATGGTTTTAATCCTACACTTTTAATTTTTCTTATCTCTTCTTGATCTAAATTGTAGTAAACAAAAAGTTGTTGAATTAAATTTTCTAAAACTTTTAAGTGCAAAACTAGCTCTTTTCGAGTTTTGGAGTCTGCCCTATGTGCAGCATCATTCCCTAAATAACGAATATCATCAAGTAAGCCTCTTTGCTTAGTTGAGATAAAACCCTCATGTTCAAACTTATTTAAAATTTCCCCCAAATCATCTGAATGACCAAAAAATTTCACAATCTGCTCTAATAATGTTCTCAAGCCTAATCCAGTTAGCAAAGGCATTTTATTATTTAACGCCACTATGACCTCTTCATAAGTAGAATAAATCTCTTCAGGTAAGATTTTCTCAAACTCTTTAGAAAAAGCAGTTTCTTCGTCTCTAAGAGGAAAAGTTTTATATAAATAATTTACTTGGTAGATCATATCTTCACTTTGATCATACCCTACAGGATCAACGTCATAAGAGTCATGGGACTTTGTTTGATATGAAATAGACTCACAATTTAAACATCTCAAAATTCTATAATTATAATAAAAAGATATATTTGGATCAGAACAATCATTGTGTGATATATCTACCAATACCTCATGCTTAATTTTTGTTTTACATTCAATACATAATATTTTTTCATAAACAATTTTTGAATCTTGCTTAACACCCTCAAAAATTGGATTCAAAGAAACTATTTTCATTATTCTAGAAATACTATTTAAAAAATTAGTATATAAAAAAACCACCCTTTCGGGTGGCTTTTTCAATCTCAAACCGTCTCTTATTGAGCGCGGTTTTTGATTTTGCGGATCGTTTCCAGCTGAGCAGCAGTTTCTGCAAGAGCAGCCAAAGCAGCAGCAGAGTCCAAATCGCTCTTTTGATTCGCAAGCAATGCTTCAGCGTGTTTACGCGCTTCAACAATAGCTGCTTCATCTAAGTTTTCTGCACGGACTGCAGTATCTGCAAGAACCGTAACAACATGCGGTTGAACTTCTAGAACACCACCAGATACATAGATCAACTCTTCTGTACCGTTTTCCAAAATAACGCGGATCGCGCCAGGTTGGAGCAAAGTTACCAACGGAGCATGGCCAGGCATAATACCCAACTCACCGCCAGCACCTTTTGCAATTAGCATAGTTATAGTGCCTGAGTACAAAGACTCCTGAACACTTACAACATCACATTGCATAGTCGCCATGAGAATCTCCTAAATTAGAGTAGCTAATTAAAGTTTCTCGGCTTTAGCAATAACTTCGTCAATACCACCAACCATGTAGAACGCTTGTTCTGGGATGTGATCGTATTCACCAGCTAGAAGACCTTTAAAGCCACGAATCGTTTCTTTAAGAGATACTAATTTACCAGGAGCACCAGTAAATACTTCAGCTACGTGGAACGGTTGAGAGAAGAAACGCTGGATTTTACGCGCACGGTAAACAACCAGTTTATCTTCTTCAGCAAGCTCGTCCATACCAAGAATCGCGATGATGTCTTTAAGCTCTTTATAACGTTGCAATACGTTCTGTACAGAACGTGCAATTTCATAATGCTCTTGACCAACAACTAACGGATCTAACTGGCGTGAAGTTGAGTCTAGTGGATCGATCGCTGGGTAAATACCAGAAGATGCGATGTCACGGCTCAATACAACAGTTGCGTCCAAGTGAGCAAACGTTGTAGCAGGCGATGGATCTGTCAAGTCATCGGCAGGTACGTATACCGCTTGGATTGACGTAATAGAACCAGACTTAGTCGATGTAATACGTTCTTGAAGAACACCCATCTCTTCTGCAAGTGTAGGCTGGTAACCTACTGCAGATGGCATACGACCTAGAAGTGCTGATACTTCAGTACCCGCTAGTGTATAACGATAGATGTTATCTACGAACAATAGTACGTCACGGCCTTTACCGTTTTCGTCTTTCTCATCACGGAAATATTCAGCCATGGTCAAACCAGTCAACGCTACGCGTAAACGGTTACCTGGTGGCTCGTTCATCTGACCGTAGACCATTGCTACTTTGTCTAGAACGTTAGAATCTTTCATTTCGTGATAGAAGTCGTTACCTTCACGAGTACGCTCACCAACACCAGCAAACACAGATAAACCTGAGTGAGCTTTCGCGATGTTGTTGATCAACTCCATCATGTTTACAGTTTTACCAACACCGGCACCACCGAACAGACCAACTTTACCACCTTTCGCAAACGGGCAAAGTAAGTCAATGACTTTAATACCAGTTTCTAAAAGGTCAGTAGAAGCCGCTTGTTCTGCATAAGAAGGCGCTTGACGGTGAATTGGTAAACGCGCTTCAGTCGCAACAGGACCAGCTTCGTCGATCGGGCGACCAAGAACGTCCATGATACGGCCTAGAGTCGCTGTACCTACTGGTACAGAAATCGGCGCGTTAGTGTTAGTTACGTTCAAACCACGCTTAAGGCCTTCAGTAGAACCCATTGCAATAGTACGAACTACGCCATCACCAAGCTGTTGCTGAACTTCTAAAGTAGTTTCAGTACCATCTACTTGGAGAGCGTCATAGATCTTAGGAACGCTGTTGCGTTCAAACTCGACGTCGATAACCGCGCCGATGATCTGAATGATACGACCGCTATTCATTGCTGTCTCCTCAATTCAAAATAATGTTAAACGGCAGCGGCACCACCAACGATCTCAGAAATTTCCTGAGTAATCGCGGCTTGACGCAGCTTGTTATAAATAAGTTGCAGGCTCTTAATGATCTCGCCTGCGTTGTCTGTCGCTGCTTTCATAGCGACCATACGTGCAGACTGCTCACATGCGATGTTTTCAATCACACCTTGATACACCACAGACTCGATATAGCGAACCAACAAGCCATTTAAAAGCTCTTCAGCTTCAGGCTCGTAGATGTAATCCCAACCGTATTGACGGTTCAGATTCTTGTCTTCTTCAGCAGCAGCCAAAGGAACAAGTTGTTCGATCTTTTGATTTTGAGTCATGGCATTGACAAAGCCGTTTGACACTAGATAAATACGATCTAACTCGCCTTTATCATAAGCGTCCAACATCACCTGTACAGAACCAGATAACTGCTCAAGACTTGGGGCATCACCGACTTGCGTCGTCGCACCAAGCACTTTACCGCCGTAGTTTTTAAAAAACGAAACCGCTTTTTGACCAATTAAAGCAAATTGAACTTCAATTGACTGCTCTTGTTGCTGTTGAACGTGTTTAACCACTTTCTTGAACAGGTTAATGTTCAAACCACCAGCAAGGCCACGATCTGAAGACACAATGATATAGCCAACGCGCTTAACCGGGCGTTCAACCATATAACGGTGTTTGTATTCAGGATTCGCTTGGACCAAATGAGCAATTACACGGTGCATATTTTCGGCATACGGACGGCCTTGAGCCATGCGCTCTTGCGCACGACGCATCTTAGAAGCTGCTACCATTTGCATCGCTCGAGTAATCTTCTGCGTGCTCTTGATACTAGCTACTTTGGCGCGAATTTCTTTTAAATTTGCCATACGCTTAACCTAGTATTCGAAAGCCCTTGCGAGCTTCCGAAGGTTGATTCCGTGAACCAAACCGACACTAAATTCAACAGAGGTTGAAATTAGTAAGTTTGAGTCGCTTTAAAGCTTTCAATACCTGCTTTGATTGCAGCTTCGATGTCTTTGTTGTAATCACCAGAGGCATCGATTTGTTGCATTAACGCAGCATGTTCTGAACGGAAGTAAGAAATTAACGCAGCATCAAAGTCTACGATTTTCTTAACGTCTACGTCAGCCATGTAGCCTTCGTTAGATGCATAAATTGAAACAGCTTGGTCAGCAATTGAGTATGGAGCATATTGTTTTTGCTTCATTAACTCAGTTACACGTTGACCATGTTCAAGTTGCTTACGAGTTGCTTCGTCAAGATCAGAAGCGAACTGAGCAAATGCTGCCAATTCACGGTATTGCGCCAAAGCAGTACGGATACCACCAGACAATTTCTTGATGATCTTAGTTTGCGCTGAACCACCAACACGAGATACAGAGATACCCGCGTTCACAGCAGGACGAATACCTGCGTTGAATAATGATGTTTCAAGGAAGATCTGACCATCAGTAATCGAAATTACGTTGGTTGGTACGAATGCAGATACGTCACCCGCTTGAGTTTCAATAATCGGCAATGCAGTTAATGAACCAGTTTGGCCTTTAACTTCACCGTTAGTGAACTTCTCAACGTAGTCAGCAGATACACGAGAAGCACGTTCAAGTAGACGCGAGTGTAGATAGAACACGTCACCTGGATACGCTTCACGACCTGGTGGACGGCGTAAAAGCAATGAAATTTGACGGTAAGCAACAGCTTGCTTAGACAAGTCATCATAAATGATTAACGCATCTTCACCGCGGTCACGGAAGTATTCGCCCATTGTACAGCCAGAGTACGGAGCTAGATACAGCATTGCTGCTGGATCAGCTGCAGCTGCTGCTACAACAGTTGTATACGCCATAGCGCCAGTTTCTTCTAGCTTGCGTACCACGTTAGCGATAGTCGATTGTTTTTGACCAATTGCTACGTATACACATTTAATGCCAGAGTTTTTCTGAGCGATGATCGCGTCGATCGCCATTGCTGTTTTACCAGTTTGACGGTCACCAAT
Organism: Acinetobacter sp. 129952; assembly: GCF_056642055.1. The sequence goes on from NZ_JBWVSU010000007.1 coordinate 17,221, forward strand.
GATCAACTCACGTTGACCACGGCCTACAGGGATCATTGTATCTACTGATTTATAACCAGTTTGTACAGGTTGATCCACTGATTGACGCCAAATTACGCCTGGTGCTACTTTTTCAACAGCATCAGTTAATTTTGCATCAATAGGGCCTTTACCATCAATCGGGTTACCCAAAGCATCTACTACACGGCCTAAAAGTTCTGGACCAACCGGAACTTCTAATACACGACCTGTGCAACGCGCTTTTTGACCTTCTTGAAGGCTTAAGTAGTTACCTAAAACAACGACGCCCACTGAATCCTGTTCTAGGTTCAGTGCCATACCGTAAAGGCCGCCGTCGAATTCGATCATTTCACCGTACATAGCGTCAGCTAAGCCGTGAATACGCACAATACCGTCGGAAACCATAACAATGGTTCCTTCGTTCTTAGCGGTTGCGCTGGTGTCCAGATCGCCGATACGCTGTTTAATGAGCGCACTGATCTCGGATGGATTCAGTTGTTGCATTGCGCTATACCTCAATCTTTTTAAAGTTCAGTCTTCTAAATGCAATTAAGCAAGAAGACGAGTACGCATTTTTTCAAGCTTGTTAAGCGCAGAATCATCTATCACTTGGTCGCCTGCACGAATAACTACACCAGCAATCAGCGCTGGGTTAACTTCTACAGAAACATTTACGGCAGCTTCGAATTTCTTCTCTAATGCATGCGCAAGCAATTGCTCTTGTACTGAAGTTAATGGGAATGCAGATTCAATCACTACATCCACAGTATTGTTATTCTGTGATTTAAGCTGCTCATATTCTGCTGCAATCTCAGGAAGAAGAACCAAACGGTTATTCTCTGCAAGCAATGTCAGGAAGTTAGACACTGCTGCAGTTTGGTCTTCACCTAAAACTTTCGCAAAAAGAGCCACCTGCTCGGCAGGTGTAAGCTCAGGGCGATTTAGATAAGCTGAAAATGCTTCGTCTTGCACCGCAGCACTGAGCAATTCAAGTGCTGTTGACCAAGAGTCAGTTGCACTTTGCTCAGAAGCGTAAGCAAATGCTGCTTTAGCGTATGGGCGTGCCAACGTCAAGAGTTCAGCCATAATCCGCCTCTCTTAAAGTTTAGCAGCCAGCTGAGTCAGCATGGCATTGTGAGCTTCTGCATCAACTTGCTGGCTAAGAATTTTCTCAGCACCAGTTACTGCAAGAGCAGCCACTTGTTGACGCAATTCTTCGCGAGCAGCATTGATTTCAGTATCAACAGCTTCTTTAGCCTGTTGACGAATACGCTCACCTTCAGCCGCAGCTTGGGTACGCGCTTCTTCGATCAATTGTGCACCACGACGGTTCGCTTGTTCGATCAATTGAGCCGCTTGTGCTTTTGCCGCGTCTAACTCAGCTTTCACTTGTGCTTGCGCATCTGCAAGGTCAGCCTTCGCTTTTTCAGCAGCATTTAAGCCATCAGCGATTTTACGCTGACGTTCACTAATCGCATTGATTAGTGGTGGCCATACAAACTTCATGCAGAATGCGACAAAAATCGCAAACGCAATCGCTTGGCCAAACAATGTGAGGTTGATATTCATTGCAAATTCCTCAAATAGTGAATTTCGGAATTAAGCTGATTAACCTACAAATGGATTAGCGAAGATGAAGAACAAGCCAATACCAACACCGATCATAGGCACAGCATCAAGAAGACCCGCGATTAAGAACATACGAGTTTGAAGTTGTGGAGCCAATTCTGGTTGACGAGCTACAGCTTCAAGGAAACGGCCGCCTAGAAGACCAAAACCAATCGCAGTACCTAAAGCACCGAAAGCGATCAAGATAGCAGATGCAATTGCAACTAGACCTAAAGTGAGTTCCATGATAATTCCTCAGAGGTTAGGTTTTATACCAAATTAAGTTAAAAAATTGTGTGCCCAACCATCCGTTGACAGTTAGGCAATACCATTAATGCTTTTCGCTTGCCATACTCATGTACACGATAGTCAACATCATGAAAATGAATGCTTGTAGCGTAATAATCAAAATGTGGAAAATCGCCCAAGGCACAGACAACGCCCACTGGATCCAGAACGGTAATAACGCGATAAGAATGAAGATTAACTCACCCGCATACATGTTACCGAACAGTCGTAGAGCCAATGAAACTGGTCGCGCCAAGAAAGTAGTCAATTCCAACAATAAGTTGAATGGAATTAAAAGCACTTTAGCAACTGGATTACTTGGGTTAAATGGGTTCAGTGCTAACTCACCAACGAAGCCGCCAACACCTTTCTCACGAATACTATAGAAAATAATTAAGAAGAATACAGAAATAGACATACCGAGGGTAATGTTTGGATCTGTAGTCGGAACAATTTTAAAGTAAACCTGATGAGGGTCTACACCCAGCATAGAAGCAATCGCGTGTTGAGCTACATAAGGAATAAAGTCAACAGGGATCAAATCCATCAAGTTCATGAGGAAAATCCACACGAAAATGGTTAATGCTAAGGGTGCAATTAATCGAGACTTCCCGTGGAAGGTATCACGTACACTTGAATCTACAAACTCGATAATCATTTCAATTGCAGACTGGAACTTGGTAGGAACACCAGCATTAGCCGCTTTCGCAACCAACCAGAACAACAAACAGAAAATCAGACCCAGTCCGATAGACCAACCCATTGAATCCAAGTGAATAGCAGTGAACCCCATCTGTTGAGCTTCAGCACCGCTCTCGGCCAATTTCCACGTACCGTCCGGCATTTTGCCATAGGTCATGTTGGTCAAGTGATGCTTGATATACTCGGTCGAAGTAAGGGCATGTTCTTCAGCAGCCATAAATCACACCTGGTCAATGTCAAAAAACTAATAGAACAAACGAATATCGCGTGCTGCTTGATATCTCGCCTGCTCCTGAAAAACTTTTCAATTTCTTGTTGTGCTTATACTCATTTTTGTAGACGTGACGCCCAAAACGGAGCGACCCACGACATGGCTTGAACAAGTATAAAACCACAAAACAACGCCACCGCTGACAACGGTTTAACATTGCTTAAAATTAAAATGAAACCAACAATCACAATGGCAAACTTTCCCATCAAGCCTTTATACATGTTCGAAAGAACTTGTTTAGACGCGCGGGCTCCTGCTGCTCGAAACGATTGCCACGAAAAATAACAAGTCGCGAGCCAACATACCAGTGCACCTAATGCTGCACTCAAGGCTGCGGTTGAGTCTTTCACGACCCAGCCGATCAAGGCTGAAACAGGGATCATACAGGCTTGCAGGAGGACCAAAGCTTTCGCTAATCGTCGGTCAATCAAGCGACTAGTTCGGCTCATTATTTATTCACTCACAGCAATCATGCTTGACAAGTTTAACAGGTGATTATTTTTAATCGCAGGCATTATAGAGTTACACCCCTGAACATGCAATCTTTTCCCGACCTTAGTCGTGTTTTTTTAAATCGGGTCACTGCTGTTAAACTAATCAAAATCTGTCTATTTTTTAAATCATTAGCGTGCATTTAGTACACATTTCTGGGTTTCGGCGGCCAATTGCTGCCAAGCCTGCACAAAGTCCCCTGCCCCGCTCATGCTTTCATCGACATGCTGAAACAGTACCGGATTGAGTTTGCGGTACTGGTTCTCACTGGCATGACCTTCGGCCAGCAGACACATTTTGCGCTGTGGACGATGGTCCTGTAAAAACTTGATTTGCGCCACCGTTGGTGAAACATGTGGATCATCGGTCAATGCCCCCATGAATTTTAAATTGAGTGGGCGTTCCAGATACTGATAGGCATCGTGATAAGACCAATAAGGTTTGGCTTTGTTACTTGAACTATAACGCTGAGCCGTAGCAAACATGTTTTGTGCAAAGTCACGGGCATTTTTCCAGTAGCGTTCACGATGTTCCGGCAGTTGTTGCGAACGTAACGCCGCAATAAAGAAGCCAATCCGTACGGCATTATTCGGATCGAGCCAGACATGCGTGTCTACCGTATTTTTCAAGGCCTCGCCACGCGGATTACGCATCGGCAAGGTGGTCAATATCCCCGAGTCTAACAGTGCAATGCCTTTATTACTTTCATGCAGCACTTTGGCCAAGGGTGCTTCATGCGCCTGACCCAGCCAGATCACCAGACCTGCATTCTGAATAGTTTTTCGATGCGCCGGAGTCAGACTCACATCATGTCCACTTTGGTTGGCCAGCAATAAAGTCGGCTGTTCCACACCTTGGGTAATTTTCTTGGCAATCAGATAGATCGGCTGCGTAGACACCACCAGACTTTGTGACCAACTGAGTGTACTGAACAATGCCAGCAGACTGATTGCAAGGAGACGGAACATGAGTAGAAATCACTTAAAAACGATAAAATCAGGAAGTGTTATAATATAACAAAAATACAAAAATACCTATGCCTAATCGAAACTCAGAACGCTTCATGTTAAGATTTGAAATCTATTAATTTTCAGTTTCGCACTTGAGGTGAACTATGGGTTCCTGTTCGCACGAACACCACAACGCATTGCACGGCGTGCACGACCATCCAAATGTCGCACAACGTCTTGCTGAAGCGGAAAGTCTTTGTGCAGCAAGCGGCGCACGCCTTACACCTTTACGTAAAGAAGTGCTGGAACTCATTCTGAATGCGCATGGCCCGATGGGCGCCTATGATCTGCTGGCACAAATGAAAAATGCCAGTGATCGTCCTGCAGCACCACCAACGGTGTATCGCACTCTGGATTTTTTATTAAGCAAAGGGCTGATTCATCGCCTGACCTCGATCAATGCCTATATCCCCTGTTGCCATCCGCGCGAAGGGCATCAGGCCGCTTTTTTAATCTGTACCGAATGTAAAGCCGTGAAAGAAGCGTCGGCTCAGGGCCTGCTCGATCAGCTTGATGCACTGTCCAGCTCGGACGACTTCACGGCACATCACAGCATTATCGAAATTTCAGGAATTTGTCAGCAGTGCCGCAACAAAGCTTAAGTGCCTCTCCCCTGATTCAGCTCTCCAAGATCTGGGTTAAAATCGATGAGCGCGATATCTTAAAAGCGATTGATTTCTCGTTACAAGAGAAAGAAATTGTCACGCTGATTGGTCCCAATGGTGCTGGTAAATCGACCTTGATTAAAGTCATGCTGGGCATACTGAAACCACAATCGGGTGAAATCAAAACTGCGCGCAAGCTGAAATTTTCTTATGTGCCACAAAAATTCAATCCATCCCATAGCTTGCCGCTACGAGTGAAAGATTTATTGGCACTAGAAAAATGCCCGTCCCAGATTAAAACCGAAATTATTCGCGATACCGGCATTAGTAAACTGCAAGATTCTAAAGTTCAGCAGTTGTCTGGCGGTGAGCGTCAGCGGGTGCTACTGGCCCGCGCCTTATTACGCCAGCCGGACATTTTAGTTCTCGATGAACCGATGCAGGGTCTAGACATCCAGTCCGAAGCTGAACTGTATGAATATGTGCGTAACTTGCCGGAAAAATATGGCTGTGCCGTACTGATGGTTTCACATGACCTGCAATGGGTGATGCAAGGTACGACTCGTGTGGTCTGCTTAAACAAACATATTTGTTGTAGCGGCCTGCCAGAAAGCGTGCAGCAACATCCGGAATACCAGGCAATTTTTGGCACTAACCGGGTGTTCTATCAGCATCATCATGATCATTGCGCACATGGGGATTCTGCCACCCCCTGTCAGCATGACTCACGTCCTCATATTCACCCCGAGCCGGAAGCTTAAACCATGATGGATTGGTTACAACTCCTTTTACCTGCATGGATCATGGGTACGCTATTGGTATTTCTGACTGCCCCATTGGGCTGTCTCATGCTCTGGCGACGTATGTCATTTTTTGCCGACACCATGGCACACGGTACTTTACTCGGTGTTGCCATTGCTGGAGCTTTAAGTTTACCGCTCTGGATGGGAGTCACTTTTATTGCCTTATTATTGGTCGGTATTTTGTGGGTACTGCATGATCCGCGCCTGCCCAATGATGCCTTGCTGGCGCTGTGTTCAGCAACACTGCTTTGCTCGGGATTATTATTCATTCAGCATTTACCGAGTTTAAGACCGGAACTTCTCAGCTACCTATTTGGTGATTTACTTACGATTTCTTGGGCGGACTTACCCACCTTTGCCATTGTGATTATTCTGGCCTTAGCCGTCCTCTATAAAAGCTGGCAAGCGCAGATTCAAATCGCAATTGATCCGGACATGGCGGTCAGTGAAGGTGTAAATGCCAAATGGCAACGCCTGATCTTCATGTTGTTGCTGGCGCTCTTTACCGTGCTCGCCCTAAAAGCAGTGGGTTCACTCTTGATGGGGGCCTTATTGGTGATCCCTGCCCTGACTGCACGATTACTTGCACACTCACCCAAACAAATGGTGATCTGGGCATTCGTGATTGCGCAAATTGGGGTGACAGTTGGCCTATGGTCGAGTGCCGGTCTCAATACTTCGACAGGTTTAACTATTGTACTGACCATGGCGGTGCTATTTGCACTGATCTTCTGCGTGCAGAAGTTTAAAAAGCTGGCTTAATATTTCTGTGAAATCATGATGATTTTCTAATGATCTATTCTGCCTCTCTCCTTTAAGGAGAGAGCAAACACTCTTTATTGATGCACCAAACTTAATAAAAATGCAGCGCCTGCAAATAAACCGGCAAAAGTCCGGTTCATGACTTTTTGTTGTTTCGGTGATTTTAGCAGTCTTAAAACTTTAGCAGCCAATCCGGTATAACCCGCCATCACAATCAGATCAATCGTCACCATTGTCGCAGCCATAATCAAATACTGAATCCATTGCGGCTTGGACAAATCCAGAAATTGCGGCAAGACGGCCAGTAAAAATACGATGGCTTTAGGATTAGTGATATTAACCAAGAAACCATGCAGTACCAGTTTCCCTCTCGATTTTCGCGCCAATTCATGTTTAATTTCGATAGATTGTGCAGGTGCTTTCCATTGCAAAATAGCCAAATACAATAAATAGCCGACACCAAACCATTTCACCACTAAAAATGCCCATGGGGTTGTCGCAAACAAAACTCCCACGCCTGCCGCAACCACTGCAATCTGTACCAATAATGCCAGTTGTAGGCCCAGCGCATTCCAGTAACCATGCCGAAAACCATAATTCAGTCCACTCGACATGGAAGCAATCGCTCCTGCGCCCGGAGAGACACTAATCACCCAGCAGGCCAGCATATAGGCAAACCACATTTGATAGGACATGAACATTTCACTCAGCAAAACTTGCCCAATATTATATGAATTTTCTAATAAAATCAGGCTAAAAACCTGCTTAAATATAAAGCATTGCACTATTCACTCTGTCTGGCTTCAGGCACAATATGTACATTAATAAACAGGATCTGTCCTTACAGGAGCCATGAATGACAGCCCAATCGGTAATCTTGCCACTTCCTTCAGATCATGCCCGTTTTATTGTTTTACGTCTTAAAGATTTGAGTATTGAACAATTAAAAGAACAACTCGAACATCTTTTTACTTCGCGTGATCGTCTTATTACGCAACATCCTCAAGCACAAATTAAAACGGCAGTGGCTTTTGGTCCTGAACTGTGGGCAAAAATTTATGATCAAGCTCCTGCAGGCTTTAAACAGCTTGAGCCCATTCATGGTTCATTTGAAATGCCAGTGGTTCCGGCAGATATGATCATTCATATTGCCAGTGCCCGTGCTGATATCTGTTTTGCGCTCAGTCAGGCTTTTTTTGAAGGCATTCAGGATCAGGTTCAGGTGCTGGATGAGCGGGTTTGCTTCCGCTATTTTGATGGTCGTGACATAACTGGCTTTATTGATGGAACTGAAAATCCGCAATTCCCGGATGATCGTGCTGAAGTCGCATTATTAGGTGAAGATTCAGGTATTTTCCAAGATGGTTCATTTATTTTTGCCCAACGTTACGCGCATAACCTGGAAAAATGGAAAAAGCTAAAAGTTGATACTCAGGAACAGGTTATGGGTCGTACCAAGCTTGAATCGATTGAGCTGGATGATGAAGTCAAACCTGAAAATGCGCACGTGTCACGTACTGTAGTGGAAGATGAAGAAGGCGAAGAAATGGAAATCCTACGTCATTCTCTGCCTTATGGTGATGGACGTGGTGACCAGGGTCTATTCTTTATTGCCTACACCAAAGACCTTACGATTATCGATGCTATGTTAGAACGTATGTTTGGTACCTCTGGCGATGGAATTCATGATCGTCTGCTTCATTTCGTAACACCTCTAGATGGTGCCTATTACTTTGCACCGAGTGAGGAGTTGCTGGAAGAGGTTTTGGAAGGGTAAAAGAAAAAAGGATTGCTACATTAATAATGTAGCAATCAAATAAACTATTTTTTAAGTGATTTTTGAGAGTTTATACTTTCACACCCTAATGTAGATGACAAACATTTCAATTCAGAATTTAATATTAATTTATACTTCTCTAATTTACCACTAGACTCTCTAACATCTGCTTCATATAAATATTTTTTTTCTTTTAGAATATAAGAAAAATTATCACCCGCTAATATATTTACATAATCACTCTCTAAATTAGCAGATGAAGAGTCTACTACTGGAGCTTCAACAACTAAATTTGATAATTTGTTATATATAAATAAATTAGAGCTAAATTTTTTATAAGGTCTTTTTACATAATCTATTTCGCTGAATTCTCGTGTTCGAAAAGCCACTATTTTTTCATCTTGATAGAGTATTTTTAAATCAACACTAGACTTCAAAGGTACTGTACTTTTAAATAAATAATATTCTTTTTGATTATTTAAGACCTCAATACCATAAATTTTAAGGACGTAATTCCCACCAGAATATTTTTTATTTTTATTTCCATAATCAATTAAACCTAACTTTAAGTTATTATTTAATTGAGAGAATTCACCAAAATGATCTAAAAATAAAACTGGTTCATTAATCTGTATAGCACTCTGCTGATAATCGTTCCAATCTATATTTTTAGAATGACATGATAATGAAAAAAAACTACCAATTATTACCAGAAATTTAATTATTTTCATATTTCAAAAAGCCTAAATTAATTTTGTGAGAAAAAAAGGAATAGGATCAAATCTTCCTTGTAAACCTTTACCCAACAATGGCGAACTTCTCGTCTCAAAATGCAAATGTCCACCCTTTGATATAGTAGTTATTCCACTCGCATTTCCACTAGACCCTGTTTTACCTAAAACTGTCGTAACATCCACAGCATCTCCCTTTTCAACATTTATAATAGATAAATGAGCATAAAAAAAATAAATAAAATTGCTATTTATAATTTTTTTTAATGCATATTTTTTTTGTTGTATAGGCAGATCATCAATATTTACTTCTAATACAACAATTTTACCATATGGCCCTCCACTATCCTTTGCGACAGCAATAATGCCACTACATACTGCAAAAACATTTGTACCTGAGTCAGCAGCTAGATCTATACCTTGATGATTTCTTGTACCTCCATTTCTAACCTTCCCAAAGGTGGCACTTTTGATATTTGCAAGACCAGCAGTTCTTAACTTATTTACTGATAAAGGATCTACCCATATTTCACTTCCTCCTACAGTTTTATTTTCTTGTACTTCTTTACTTGAGATTGGTGTTGGTGTTGGTGTTGGTGTTGGTGTTGGTGAAGAAGCTTGTCCTAATAAAATTTTTATTGTTTCCTCTAAAGATAAATTCGCCCCGGAAGTTTTTGATTTATCCAGTACATAATCATAAATATTAATATGTGCATCAATATAAGCTCTTAACCATGCTCCATAGGCAGCTTTTGCATCATCATTATATCTTTTCAAATAATCTGAAGCTCTTTGTTTACCTTTACTTCCAAATTGTGCAAATAATAAATTTTTCGCTCTTTCTTGAGAAAAACTATTCTGTATGAATGACCTAGTACCGCCTGCTCCTTCATGATGTAATAGATAAGCAAGTTTCGCGATTGAACTTGGTTCTGTTAATTTTTGATAAGGTAATTTTGACCATTTAAAGTTAACAACTGCATAAGCTGCTGCTGCATCAATAGAGAATTCAGGATTGAATCTCAGACTGAGAAGTTGCTTCTCAGTAAGTTTCTTAATTTTTGAAGCATATTGCCCTATTAAAGTATCTTGATTTTTACAAATTTCAAGCCACGTACCTTTTAAAAATTGTGTTAATCCAGCAGCATTTGTACTTGCATTAAAACTTTCCGGATCCCATTCACCATTACTTTTTTTTGCAGCCTCAGCATGGATTAAAGCTGCGAGGCTATGAGGTGTAAACCCATGACGCCTTGAAGCATCTATAACAAATTTTCTATATTTATTATTTACTGTATTTAGAATAAAGTTCTCTTCTGTAAATTGACTTGCAATTATATGAGTACTATTACCCAAATCAGTCCTTTTTTGATCGTTTCTTGGTTCGGGTAAAATTATAGATGATTGACTAGTATTTTGTTCATCTCCTCCCCTTATAATTGGCTCTGCTAAATTTTTTAATGATTTTTTAATTTCATCAACTTTCTGCTGGACTATACCTGATTTAGGATAGTGAGTACCTGAAACCTTCATTTGCCTTGAAGTCAACCTTAAAACTTTTTTCCCTATAGGTAAACTTTTATAATTAGCTATTAAATCAAAGGTACCTTTAATATTTTTATAATAAACTTTTAGTCCCTTTGAATGATCTAAAATTTCTAAATCATAGATCACACCATCTTTGAAAACTATGTCATTTGACTTACCATCATATTCTAATTTTACAATACCTTTTGGGATTAACTTAAAGGACAAATCTAATAATATAATTCTTAAAACTACTTCAGCATTAATCTTATCTGTTTTACTAATATATATTTTTTGACCTATTTTTATTTTATGAATAGCAGAACTATTTAACTCATTAAGTTCAGCTATTTTTTTTACAGTAATATTAAATTTTCTTGAGATACCCCATAATGTATCTCCTTTTTTTACAATATAATAATTCACAGAGAGTGCCTTTATAATTATTTAATGTCTTCTAACTGAATTCCATGCTCTCCCACATCAAATTCATCTTCTATATCAGTTACTTTAGTTTCCAAATCTTCCAAGATACTTGACCATTGATTAAATCCAACTAATGCTTCATAAGCTAATGATTCTTCAAAAATAGATAATTGAGTCTTACCATTCAAATCAGTTTTACTTTCCCACAAGATTTCCTTATTTTTGGGTGTGAACATAGTTACCTGTGCACCTTCAATGCCTTTACCACCTAAACTACTGAATAAAAAATCTACAGCGTAGGGGCCAGCTTTAGGTAACTCAGGAATTTCATAGAAAATTTTAGCCCCTCCTATAAAACTATGCTGCCCTGCCTTACACTCAAATTTCCCACCAGTTGTGACCATTACTCCACCACCATTGATCTTAATTTGAGACCCTCCAGCGGTCAGTACGATCTCCTTCGGACTGGTGATTTCGATCTTGTCTTCAGTCGAAATAAGCTTGATTACCTTGCGGGCAATCGCTTCAATCGCATCATCTTGGGCTTGTAGTTCAATTTTTCCTTGAGCAGCATAGAGACTCGCACCCTCTTGAGCAGCAAATAAACTGATCTTGTCCTGTGCATGAGCAACTAAAGATTTCTGTGTGGATAAATGAATATTATTCCCGGCACTCTGATTGATTTGCTGATCAGCGGATAAATGAATATTTTCATTTGTGCTCAGTGCAATCGTTTGGGGGGCAGTTAATAACATCACGGCCTGTTTAAATGCGGCAGCCTTGGCTTGATCTTCAGCTTCAATCTGACTCAGAAACTGTTTTAAACTATCAAAAAATTGCAGCGGATCAGTCTGCTGTTGTTCAGCAATATCACTCAAGGCTTTACTATGATCGAGATTCGATTCAATCTGCTCTTTGGCACGACTCGCATCCAGGTGATTGCCTGCTGCTGAATCTTGCCGATAAGTGGAGATTAATAAGCCTTTTCCTGCACGTATGGCACCCCACTGGTCTGTCCTTAGTTCAAAACCTTCTCCTCGACCTTCGCTGCTTTCACTTTCTTTAGGATGGCTTAGATTTCCCAGATTGAGCTGACTGGCTGCATGACTACTTTGCAGCTGCGCACTAATCTGTTCAGGGGTATCATCGAAACGCAACTGGTTAAAGCCATCCCCATCGACTTCCTGAGAACGGATGCCACTGAGTTTTTTGGTCGCAGGAAGTTCTCCTTTTGCATCAAACATGGTCGGATGCCGTTCTGCTTCATGAATCCGTCCCACCACAAAGGGCCGGTCGATATCACCTTCAAAGAAGTCAATCACTACAATTTCGCCAATTCGCGGATGCAACCTGATGCCATAACCCTCACCCGCCCAAGGGGTCAAAACATCCACCCAAGCAGAATCGCTATCATTGTCATTGCTACCTGCGCCGCCATCATGCTGATGATCCTCACTCCGGGTAAACAGAAAACGAACTTTCACCCGCCCCCATGCATCGACATGAATCGTTTCACCTTCAGGTCCGACCACTCGAGCCCGTTGCGGATATGCAGCAGGCCGATGAATGAAGGGGTGGTACTCAGGAACAACCTGGATTTCACGGCGCACCATCTGTAGTTCATTGGCCTGTCGTTCCTCCTGTGTCATCTGCCAGCCGCTCTTCTCAAGCAAACTGTCCAGCTGAGATAAGATATCTTTGGGTAAATTGTTCTGGTTATAAAACCGCTTAGCTAAAATCAGAAATTCACGTTGATGGGCAGGATGCTGATCAATTTCAGGATGCTGTTGCAGTTCAAACCAGTATCCAACCTGAGCATCTCGTACGCTGCTACTGGCTTTAAAATATTTAGACTGCAAAGCATGATAGTCACTGAGCTGCTGATTGAGTCGATCCAGTTGGGCTATACCAGATGCTGTCACCTGATCCTCATGATTTAAGTCGCCGGTCCAAGCCGGACTGATGTTCCACGCATCTTCAAGCTGAAGAGTGGCATTTGCATGGATATCACTTTGCTGATGATTACTGAATAAAGGCTGGCTTTGATCCTGGGCAAGTTGCTGGGCATGCCAACGCTGGGTCTGGGTACTATTCGGATTGAGCTGACGTACCGCAATCAGACTGTTCAGCGTGTCGAGCTGTTCGGTGGCATGACTGCGATGAAACCGGATGGAGCGGCGTTTTAAAGCTGAAAAATATTGGGAATGATCTATCAGTTTTAAAAGCTGAGCTTGAATCTCGCTGGCTGATACAGGCACGGTTAATTGCTTTTCATCGATCAGCCAGTTAATTCCTTCGCTACGCCATAAACGGGTCAGAAAATCATAATCCGATTCATTCGACTGCATCACAAAAGGCCGGACATCATAGTCCCGGCTGAGTCCTGTCAAATCCAGGCTGAGACTGGCCGCGAATAATACACTTCTGTTTTGCCATTCACTGAACAGGATTTCACTGATCTCGCGCACCGTCTTGTTCATAAAAACCCGACTGTTACGGCGCTTCTGCCAGAGTGCAGTCGCGTCATTTAGCGTCAGTTTATACAGGGTCAAAGCTCCATCATTCTGTCCTTGACTGGCTGCAGTAATAATGCCCGTAGTCCGGAAAAGTTCACCCCGGTCTGTGACCTGATCAATGGCCACCCGACAGCCGATAAACTGTTTCAAGGCAATATGAGCATGAGTGGAAAGACAGATCAGTTCGGCCTGCAGACCTTGATTGATCTGATGCTGACCCTCAATACGCTGAATCAAAACCTGATGATTTAAAGGAGGATGTGAAAACTGTAAATGTAGCGCACGATGCTGTCGCTTAAGCCCGAGCTGCTCCAGCAACATATGGATAGGTTTTGGCATTTTATAGTTATAATTTTAAGCTTTATTATTGTGCGGCAGATTTTAGGAAAAGTTATCCATTTCGTCCAGTTCACGATGCATTTCACATAATTAGGCCTTTAATTTATAGCCATTTAATTAAAAATCTTAAATTGCATGTGGTACATCTTAATTAAAAATATTGCCCAATATTCCCTATTTTTCTGATTATCCTATACGGAACTTGCTGCTACACTAAGTCAGATCTCATTCTTCAAGGCCAAGGACATGCTGGAACTCCCTTCTAAATTACCTGATTTGGGCGTGACCATTTTTAGTACCATGTCGGCCTTGGCACAAAAACTCGGAGCCTTGAATCTTTCTCAAGGATTTCCGGACTTTGCAGCGCCTCCTGCCTTGATTGAAGCTTTAAACCGGGCCAGCCAGAACGGATTTAACCAATATGCCCCTGGAGATGGTCTACCAGTCTTGCGCGGTCTGGTGGCAGATCTCTATCAACAGCGTGATCAACTGATGATTGACCCTGTCGAGGAAATCACGATTACCCCTGGAGCCACGATTGCGATTTTTTGTGCCATTCAAGCCACAGTGCGCGCCGGGGAAGAAGTGATTATTTTCGATCCAAGCTACGACAGTTATGGCCCTGCGGTACAACTGGTCGGGGCAAAGCCAGTACATATTGCTTTGCAGCATCCTGATTTTTCTGTGGACTGGAATCAGGTCAAAGATGCCATTAATGACCGCACCCGCATGATTGTTGTGAATACGCCACATAACCCGAGTGGGAGTGTGTGGTCCAAGGCAGACTGGCAACAGCTGATCGAGCTGATTGGCAAGCGTAATATTGTGGTGCTGTCCGATGAAGTCTATGAACATCTGGTTTTTGACGGCGTTCAGCACTATTCGGCATGGTCATTTCCAGAACTTCGGGAGCGTAGCTTCGTGATTGGCTCTTTTGGTAAAACCTTCCATGTCACTGGCTGGAAAACCGGATATTGTATTGCTGCCCCGGCACTGATGAAAATGTTCAGACAGATTTATCAGTTTGCCAGTTTCTGCGGTGTGACACCCGTTCAGGTTGCCTTGGCGGAATATATGCAACTGCATCCTGAGCATATACCTGAACTGTCCTCTTTTTATCAAAATAAACGGGATTTATTTAACTCATCCATTAAAACATCACGCTTTAAATGGACACCTTCTCAAGGGACTTATTTTCAGAACTTAGATTATTCAGAGATTCGGCCTGAGCTCGATGATTTTTCCATGTGCCATTTTCTGGCAGAACAACATGGGATTGTCGCGATTCCAGTCTCCGCGTTCTACCAGCACCCTCCTGCCGATTTACGTCTGCTCAGGTTCTGCTTTGCAAAAAAAGAACAAACTCTGATCCAGGCAGGTCAAATTCTTTCAAAGGTTTAACTCACCTTTTAACTAAAACTCTCATAAAATAAATGCCTTAGTTACTTAAAAGCTAAGGCTTTTTTTTATATTCTGCCGAATAATAGCTACATCAATAAATAGATGATAATTCAATCACAGGATGTCGCATGGCACAGCACTCACTGATTCATCAACAGAATTTATGGAAAGCCTTTCTGGTTTTTCTGTTGCCATTAATTGCGACCAATATCCTGCAAAGTCTCTCCGGCACGATCAATACAGTTTTTGTGGGACAAATGCTCGGAGTGAATGCGATTGCTGCTGTTGCGGTTTTTTTTCCGATCCTGTTTTGCCTGATGGCCTTTGTGATTGGTTTATCTGCCGGTTCTACCGTATTGATTGGTCAGGCTTGGGGCGGGAAAAATATAGAAAAAGTACGCTGTGTGGTTGGTTCAACTTTATTTATGACCTTGATTGGCGGCAGCTTAATTGCGCTTCTCGGGGTAATTTTTGCTGAGAATATTCTTTTGGCCCTTGGCACAGATCCTGATGTAATGCATTTGTCCTTGCCCTATGTACAATGGATGCTGGCGGGTAGTCCCTTAATTTTTATCTATATTATTTATACTTCCATCTTGCGTGGCGTTGGGGATAGTACCACGCCCCTGTTTGCTTCCGCACTTACCATTGGGGTCGGTTTGGTGGTGACACCGGTCCTGATTGCCGGTTATTTTGGCTTTCCTAAAATGGGCATTATCTCGCCAGCGATTGCCACTATTTTGGGGAATCTGTCGGTCCTGTTGTTTTTAATCCTGTATTTGAATTATAGGCAACATCCTCTCAGACTGGACTGGGCTTTATTAAAAAATATTCGTCATCAGCCACAGTTGAGCAGAATGATCTTGAAACTGGGGGTTCCTACGGGTGTGCAAATGGTCACGACTTCAGTTGCCGGACTAGTGATTGTCGGACTGGTCAACCGCTATGGTGCAGAAGCAACAGCGGCCTATGGCGCGGTCAATCAGGTCTTAAATTATATTCAATTTCCTGCTTTGTCGATTGCGATTGCCGCGTCTGTATTTGGTGCTCAAGCGATTGGCGCAGGTAAATCAGATCTGCTCAATAAAGTGACCCGGACTGCACTGAGTATGAATATTCTGTTTACCGGCGGTCTGGTGATTCTGGCTTATTTGTTCTCCAAATATTTGATGGCCTTATTTATTACCGATCCTAAGGTTGTAGTACTGGGACAACAACTGCTGTTTATTGTGCTGTGGTCAATTTTGTTCTTTGGCGCCAGTGCTATTTTTGCTTCGATCATGCGTTCAAGTGGTACGGTGACCGTGCCAATGCTGATCAACATTTTTGCCATTCTCTGTATTGAAGTTCCCGCCGCTTATCTGTTTAGCCGGTGGTGGGGCTTGGAAGGTATTTGGTATGCCTACGCGTTGGCCTTTGTCAGCCTGTGTATTTTGCAGGGACTGTATTATCAGTTTGTCTGGAAGAAAAAAACGGTTGAAGCGTTGATTTAGATGCAGGGTTTTGTGTGTCTAAAGCATTACACTATCTAACACTCTCATTTGCAAAAAATTAGCCCCTATCACAGCGATAAAAAAACCCGCTTTCGCGGGTCTGTTTTACAATTTCTTAAGCAGATTTTTTTTCTTTTTGCCAAACTGGGTCGCCAGTGCAGTGACATGCTGATAACCGGTTGGCAAGATCCGCTGAATCAGGTCAATCGCTTTGGCATCATTACCGATCAGTAGACGGCGTTTGTCTTTTTGTACCGCCTCCAGAATTTGACGGGCAGCTTCTGCAGGTGGACAACGCAATAATTTATTAAAATTACGGGCTGATTTTTCCGGATTCATACCTAAAGTCAGCAGGCTGTTATTCATTTTTGCCGCATTGGCAATATTGGTACGGATACCCCCCGGATGCACACAGAGCGCACTCACGCCACAATTTTCTAGATCCAGCTCCTGACGCAAGGATTCAGTAAAACCACGTACCGCAAACTTGGTCGCATTATAAGCAGACTGGGTCGGTTGAGCCGTTAAACCAAACAGGCTGGAAATATTGATGACATGCCCATCGCCAGTTTTCTTGATCAGTGGTAGAAATTCTTTGGTTCCGTAAACCACGCCCCAGAAATTGATTCCGACAATCCATTCCAGTTCTTCATAAGACGCCCCTTCAACGGTTGAGCCTAGTGCAACGCCGGCATTGTTAAAGATCATATTGACACTGCCATGATCCTGTTCGACCTGTGCCGCCCAGTTACGCACCTGTTCCAGTTCAGCCACATTCACTTTCTGGATAGTCACACGAACATCACTCTCTTTGAGCAATTCAAGCGTTTGTGCCAGACCCTGTTCATTGATATCACTCAGGGCCAGATGACAACCCTGCTTGGCCAATAATACCGCCAGTTGCTGGCCAATACCTGAACCGGCACCGGTAATTGCAGCAACTTTATTGTTAAAATTTTTCATTCAATTTCCTTATGTAAAGAACTGCCATTCCATGACAGCAGGATCTTGTTCTGTTGTTTCAGGAGCTAGCACAGATCCTCAATATAGTTTTGACAATATAGATTGTCAATAATTATCCCATGTCCTTAGAGGCCAAATTTCAGGGGAGCATTTCTATATAGGTCTAAGCGAGATTTATTGCTAAGATATTCAAAATCTTCATGCAGATGAGCATACAGGCCTTATGACCGATTCGATCGACTCAGTAGCAAAATCACGACCCTCCAAAACCAAGGAGCGTCAGTTTAAAGGCTTGTCGATGGCTGAACGACAGCAGGCACGTCGTGAAAAGCTTATCGAAGCCGGAATTGAAGCCTATGGCAGTTATGGTTTTTTTTCAGTTACCGTCAAAGATATCTGTAATGAAGCCAAACTAACCGAACGTTATTTTTATGAATCCTTCAAGAAAAGCGAAGATCTGTTTCAGACCATTTTCTTAAAACTGATTGATGAACTGCAGCAGAATGTGATGCAGGCCATGATGCAGGCATCGAGTGATCCGAAAAAAATGATCGAAGCCGGTTTGAGTGCGCTGCTCACTACCCTGCGTGACAATCCGCGCATGGCACGGATCATTTATATCGATGCCATGCTGGTACAGGAGCTGCATAATCAGGCCACTATTCATGAAACCATGTCACGTTTCGACCGCATGATTCATACCTTTGTCATGGTGATGATGCCGCAATTAAATCGCAGCGAGCAGGAAATTTCACTGGTGTCGACTGGTTTAAATGGCTATGTCACCCAAATTGCTATTCGTTGGGTGATGAGCGGTTTTAAGCATTCGCTTGAGGAGGTTTTATCATCCTGTAGTGTAGTTTTTTTAGCGCTACTCGAGTCATTTTCAGAGAAAAAATAGCTGTTAAATCCTGTGCTTAATCGGCTTTGCTGCATTTACCATTGAGTTGAATATTTATGCTGTACTACGGAAATGAGTAAAATTAATTTATGATTTTTTAACAAGTTTCTGCATTATATTTGTCACAAATCTTTGCGAATATCATCAGTTTTTCCCTTTCTGCAATGATACTGTCATAATTAGTCTTTGTAATAAGCCTGTCATAAATATAAAACGGTTCACCGTTTACATGAAATAGGGTATTGCGTTGTGAAAGATGACTACATATTAATCGTCGATGACGAGCTCCCGATTCGGGAAATGATCCATACCTCTCTGGATATGGCCGGTTTTCAGTGCTTACAGGCAGAAGATGCCAAGCAGGCGCATCAGATGATTGTGGATCAGCGTCCGGCACTGATTTTGCTGGACTGGATGATGCCGGGTGGTGTCAGCGGTGTGGATCTGTGTCGTCGTCTGAAACGTGATGAAAGCCTCTCAGAAATTCCGGTGATCATGCTCACAGCGCGCGGTGAAGAAGACCATAAGGTACAAGGTCTAGATGCTGGTGCCGATGACTACATGACCAAGCCGTTTTCGACCCGGGAACTGGTCTCTCGGATTAAGGCGGTACTGCGTCGTGCCAATGCCCTGAGCGGTGAAAAAACCATTGATGCCAATGGCCTGATTCTGGATCCGGTCAGCCAGCGGGTGAATTTTGGTAACAACATTCTGGAAATGGGGCCAACTGAATACCGTTTACTGGCATTCTTCATGACCCATCCGGAACGTGCCTATACCCGTGCGCAATTGCTGGATCAGGTTTGGGGCGGTAACGTCTATATTGAAGACCGGACTATCGATGTGCATATCCGCCGTTTGCGTAAAGTGCTGGAACCTTATGGTGTAGACCGTTTTGTACAGACCGTTCGCGGAACAGGCTATCGCTTTTCGACCCGTTCAGATGTCGCTTTAGGTTAATATCTTTTAAGGTAAATCTTGTTTTATGTATGAACCCTACCCTGTCCCCGAACTGGCACGCGAACACAAAAGAATCCGTTACAGCAGTTTATGGGATTTTGCGAAGCAGGATTTACGCCTACTGGCTTTTTTCCTAATTATCGCCAGCTTTATCGGTTTTGGGATTGGGTATTTCTGGATTTGTATCGTAATTGCCTTCGTGGCATTCTTTGCGACCCAAATGCGTTCCTTATATCTGGTCAATGAATGGATTTCCAATCGCCCTTATGATGTTCCACCAAATATTGGCGGGATTTGGGGTGCGCTACTTTTCAATGTTTATCGCGCCCAACGTCAGGAACGGATTGTTCAGGCGGAAATGGTCGAACTGATTGATCGTGCACAATCTTCGCTGGTGGCCTTGCAAGAAGCTGTGGTGCTGCTTGATGAAAACCAGCAGATTGAATGGTGGAATCCGGCGGCTGAACGTCTGCTCGGAATCTCCAGTGATGACCGTCGCCGTAATATCCTGACCTTGTTACGCCAACCGAGCTTTATCGAATACTATCACCATATTGATGAATCTCCCGATGGCCTGAAAATGCGTTCTTCGCTGTTTGAAGACCATTATGTGCAGGTCAAAATGACCCGTTTTGGCGGGGAAAGTCGGGTACTGGTCGCTTATGATGTGACCCGGATGCACAATCTGGAACAGATGCGAAAGGATTTTGTCGACAATATTTCACATGAACTGCGCACGCCTTTGACCGTGCTCAGTGGCTATATTGAAACCTTTACCGATCAGGAAGATATCAATCCACGCTGGAAACGCGCTTTTGATCAGATGCAGTCGCAAACCCGACGCATGAATGCACTGGTCAACGACCTGCTGCTGCTGTCACGTCTGGAAAATGATAAAAATATTGCCAAAAACCAGATCATTGAAATGCCGAGTCTGATGAACCAGCTATTCGATGATGCCCAAGCCTATAATATTGACTATGGTCATACCCTGAATCTGGATATTGACAGCCATTGCGATCTGATCGGTTCAGATATGGAATTGGCCAGCGCTTTTAGCAACCTGATCACCAATGCTATCAAGTACACGCCCAAAGGCGGCACCATCACCATCGGCTGGCATGACGATGGTGAATCGGCCTATTTTGTGGTGCAAGATAACGGTATCGGCATTGATCCCAAACATCTGCCACGACTGACCGAGCGTTTTTACCGAATCGATTCAGACCGCAGCCGCCGTACTGGCGGTACCGGTTTGGGACTTGCCATCGTCAAACATGTGCTGATGCAACATCAGGCACATCTGGAAATTGAGTCCAAGGAAAACCAAGGTTCTACCTTTAAGGTGGTTTTCCCCAAAGAACGTCTCAGCTTCCCGGACTAATCTCACAAAATCAAAAAAGGTGTCATCGGCACCTTTTCTTTTAAGCGTTTAAGAGCTGATTTGCTTTTCTTTGGACAGTGCACGCGCATAGGCAGCACGTTGCGAGACCCGTTTCAGATAGGCCTGAATCGCTGGATAGCTTTGGCCTGTCCGGCTCTGCATGGCCTCCAAAGGAAAACTCATCTGAATATCGGCAAAACTGAAATGCCCGGCAAAATAATCATGCTCGCTCAAATAGCTTTCCAGAAACTGGATATGATCTTTTAAACGGCTCTGTACAAACTGCTTCTTCACTCCATCACAGATTTTCTTGGCGACTGGTCGAATCAGCAACGGGGTATGTTTTGGTACAGTGGTCATCACCAGTTGCATCACCAGCAGCGGCATTAACGAGCCTTCCGCATAGTGCATCCAGTAACGGTACTGGGCCTTGTCGGTAATATCTTCTGGGCGAAACTGCTGCTTTTCATCATACGTTTCCTGCAAATATTCCAGGATCGCCGCAGATTCCGCCAGTACCTGCGGCTGATCGACCAGAATCGGCGCCTTGCCCAACGGATGGATCTGTTTCAAGGCCGGTGGTGCAGAAAGGTTGGGCTGACGTTTATAGTATTTAACCTCGTAATCCAGTCCTAATTCTTCCATGGCCCACAGGATACGAAATGATCGTGATTGTTCGAGATGATGTAAAACACGCATATTAGACTCATGATTTTATTGTTCTTGCTCACTGAGCATAGCAAAAAGCAGCAGACTCTAGCTCAGTTTTTGATGACTGTAATGATATGTATCCTATGTTGCAGATTCACTATTTGAGTTCAATTCAGACAGCACTCCATATTCCCATCATTTTTAGCATTTATCGGGAAGCACGCATCTGGTCTGGAAATGCAGGGGCTTCTAAACGAGGCCCATCATAGGCAGGAATGGAACCAAAACGTTCATGACCTTCAATCCATTGTTCCCGTGCAATTTTAAGGTCCTCTGTCGTGCGCCCGACCAGATTCCACCACAGTAAAATCGGGCTTTCAAATGGTTCCCCACCAATCAATAACACCCGACTCCTGGCATGAATTTCAGCATTGACCTGCTGTAAGCCTGGCTCCAGGATCAGCATATTATCTTCAGTCAGTTCATGCCCATTGATGCTAGCCGTCCCCTCAAGCACCATAAAGCCATATTCAAATTTCGGATTCAGAGGCAAGCGCGCACTAGTACTTTGAGCTGCATACAGGTCTACTCCGAGTAGTTCGCTATGTACTTTAACCGGTGATCTCGTTTTTAAATATTCTCCGACCAGCACGGTAAATTCAATGCCTTGCTCATTGACCACCGGCAATTCAGGATAATGTTCAAAACCTGGTGCCATATTGATCTTGTCATCCGGCAAGGCAATCCATAACTGTGCTGCATGCATATGTGTCTCACTTTCAGGAGAGACTTCGGTATGTGAAATGCCATAACCCGAGGTCATCAGATTGACCTGCTTGGGACGAATCAACTGCTGATTTCCCAGACTGTCATTGTGCATCATGCTGCCTTCGATCATCCATGTAAAGGTCTGCAGACCAATGTGCGGATGTGGTCCGATATCCAGACCATCTCCTTGCGGGAAAATGGCCGGACCCGCATGATCCAGAAAACACCAGGCACCAATCATGCGCTTATGTCTGCTTGGCAAGGCACGTTTAATCACGGTGCCCTGTCCGATTTCCGCGCGACGTAAAGGAAACTCCTGAATAAACTGATTCACATACTTTTCACAATCATCGGAATTCGACAGTTCAATATCACTATTATTCGACATGGCTGAGCTTACCTCGGCATTTTCATTCTACTTTTGAGTGGGTGAGACATGCATTTGACCGATTCAAGATGCCTCTCTGTTCAGGACAATGTACAGGGTCTATGGGCAAAATCTATCCCTGGAAATATTTAGATACGTATAAAACGCCTCACTAGTCTCATCAATTTAAATCCTGAAAGGCGGATGAGATTTGTATCCAAAGCCCCAAACTTGAGCTTTAGCAAGTCAATCATGATTTAGGCACATGGTGTTATGAGTTTAAATAATATGAGTTTAAATAAACTGAAGATCAGGAATGTCATTTATGTTTCACGTGAAACGAATCCATAACAACCAAATATCCCAATGAATAAGATGATTATTCATGTATTTCAATCACTTTCAATTTTACAAAACACAAATTTTGTTACGTTTTAGCTTTAAAAACTTCCCGGATACCCAATTTTTGGGAGGTTATTTTTTACTCAACCACGGCATAATAGGCACCTATAAAAATAACACTGGACCAGGACATGTCTGCTCAGAATGAGAATATATATTCAACGGCGAATGTATCTTTTCAAAATTCGACGACCGATAAATCACTGAAATTATCTGAATGTGATCTGCAGAACCGTCAGCTGATTGAACAGGCGCTAACAGATCCTCATGCCCGTATTCCTGCCCCGTTTCAGCAGTATTTTCATGATTATGTCTATACGCATAGTCATCATAACTTGCGTCAAATTAACTATCTGGCGCAAATAGCCTTTTTACTGTATTTCTTTGCCGATATCCTGATTATTCCAGACATGTTTTTTATTTCTGGTCTGATGCGCGTCGTTCTGGTTCTGGGCGCGATGTTTTGCTGTTATTACCTGTTTAAAAGACATAAAAACATTCAGATTCTGGACAGAATCTTGCCGATAGGCACCACTGTGGCTGCAGCGGCCTGGATTGGCTTACTCGCGCTTTCAACCAGTCCCCATGTTGCCACCTATATTTACGCCTCTGCGATCTTTATTCTCATCGCCAATCTCTGTGTGCAGACCCAGTTTAAAGTCGCGGTCTATTGCTCCATCTTGATTGCCCTGTTTATCATGCTTGGGGTATCCCAATTCATGAGTGCTTCTCAAGCCTTTATTTTTAGCGTGGTCTTTAGTCCACTGTGGTTTTTTAGCATTTATATTAACTGGAATAATATTCTAAATGTGCGGCGTTCTTTTCTGCGCTCCCTACTCGATGAATGGAACTATCAAACCTTAAAGAATCTGGCACATACCGATGATTTGACTCAGCTCTACAACCGTCGCCATTTTGTCGATATGGCTGAACGCTCTATTCATCAATGGCCTAAACATGCCAGTAGCTGCCTGCTGATGTTTGATGTGGATCATTTTAAAAATATTAATGATAGCTATGGGCATGATGTTGGTGATCGGGTACTACAACTGATTGCTGAAGTGACCCGTAAAGAAATGCGGCATAGCGATGTACTGGCACGTTTTGGTGGGGAGGAATTTATCGCCCTCCTGGAAGATACTCAGCTGCAAGACAGCTTGGTGATTGCAGAACGAATTCGTTGTGCAATTCAAAAGCAGTATATTTATGTCGAACCCAATCATGCCATCCGGTTCACCATTTCAATCGGTGTAGCAGAACTGGAATCCCATACCCAAACTCTGGAAGATCTGATCAAACAGGCCGATATCGCCTTATATCAAGCCAAGAAGTCTGGCCGAAACCGGATTGAGGTCTATCATTCGGATATGCTGAATAAGCCCAAGCCAGCAACAGAAAATCCCTGGAATGTATTTAAGCCAGGCACTCAACCAGCTCAGTCAACGGCGAATTAAAGCTGGATCATTAGTCTGTTCTATAAGCTAGGATCATCCTTAGAATGCGTTAATCGGGGATTTCATTTTATAAAATAAATTTGATTCTTCCACTTTTAAAATATCCAACAAAAGAATAGAATATTTTTTATACAACTATATATAAATTTCATCTTATTCATTTTTATATATTTTAATTTGGGAAGGCTGCATGCCGCATGATAACGAAAAAGAATCACGTACCCTGATTCAGGAGGCTCTTCAAGATCCGCTTGTTCGTATTCCTGCACCTCTAAAACCGGCCTACTATGCTCATCAGAAAAAACTCACTTTAAAATACTTATTACAGGTCAATTTATTCGCACAGCTGGCATATGCCTCTTATACCCTCGCCGATATTCTGGTGCTGAATGATATTCTCAAGTTACTCATTTTGACCAAAATCAGCTATACCATCCTGATCGTACTGATCACGATCTGGATGTATCACTCTTACCGCAATCTGCCTGTCTTTGATCTGCTCTTGCCTACCTCGATTATTGGTGCAAGTGCCATCTGGTTTTTTAATCTAAATCAGTCTGAAAGTGCTTATACCCTCATTTATCAATATGCCTCCTTGGTTTTTATTGTGTTGGCCAATTTATGTGTGCAGATCCGGTTCTGGCCGTCTTTGATTACTTCGAGTCTGATTACTTTGATGATTTACATCGGTGTATATTTCAATAGTCGATCTGACCTGTACCAGATGTTTTTATTTTCCCTGATTTATCTGCCAGTATTGACCTTCAGTCTATATATTAGCTGGAGCTCGACCTTAAAATCACGCATGGTATTTTTGCAGCATACCCTGAATGAATATAATCGACAGGCCTTTGAAAATATGGCTCATACCGACTCACTCACTGGCCTGAATAACCGTCGCTGTTTTGAATATCTCGCGCAACAACTGGTACAACAGAATTTTGATCAACCGGTGCCTATGAGTTTACTGGTCTTTGATGTCGATCATTTTAAGCAGATTAATGATCGTTATGGTCATGATATCGGAGATCAGGTCTTACAGACGATTGCCCTAAATACACACAGCGAAATGCGGCAGCATGATATTTTGGCACGCTATGGAGGCGAGGAATTTATTGCATTTTTACCCGAAACCTCTCTGGATGAAGCGCTAAAAGTTGCCGAGCGTTTAAGGCATAACATTGAAAATATTGTGATCGATCTAGACAGCCAGCATCGTTTCAGTTTTAGCATTTCGATTGGTGCTGCCATTCTGGAAAGCTGTGAAACAGATTTAATGACCCTGATTAAACAGGCCGATATTGCCTTATATCAGGCTAAAGCCAATGGACGGAATCGGGTTGAAGCTTATGATCCAGATCTGGAGCAAAGTTTAGCTGGGGAGCTGCAAAACTGGCAGGTTAAACCGGCTTAAATTACCCGTTAAAAATTATCTTCATCAAAACGATCTTGGTCGATTTTATAGATATGAAAACTACGTTCTATTTGTACACCTAAACCAAATTCAATCATTAAAGACGTCAGCTTATCGCCATCAATTAAAACAATACCGGATTTTCTTGCCGACTCAATGGCCTCTTTACTGAAACTTGACGTAGTAATGAATACACCCTTCTTAGCAACTTGATCGGCCAAAGCACCTTTAAACTGTTGAATGTCGGGACGACCAACAGTATCTTTCCAACGTTTCGCTTGGATGTAAATTTTATCTAGCCCTAATCGATCTTCACTAATTACACCATCAATTCCACCATCGTTGGTTTTACCAATCGCTTGAGCTGCATCTTGATGTGAACCGCCGTAGCCCATTGCCACCAGAAGATCGACAACCAGTCTTTCAAAAAATGAAGGAGATTTATCTTTTACCATCTGAAGCAAATCACTTTTCAAATCAGATTTTAATAATTCCGTTGTGTTCTGGATTGTTTCTTCTGGAGTCTGAGTTTCTTGGTAACTATTTAGGCTTTCAATAACTTGTAGATTCCCGATCCCAAACTCATCTTTATTTTTCTTTCCTAATTTAAAATCTGAAAATCCGTTGAACTGTGCTAAATATTCATTTGTTATAGCATCTAAACTTTTTAAATCAACCTGTCTACCCAAGCTACTAATCTCACAATATGCTCTCTTCGGTTGTTGAACTAAGCCCGCCTTAACTAAGTAGGTCTTTGCCCATGCCACTCTATCTTTAAATATATTTTTCCCGCTCGGAAGAATTTTATTTAAATCCTCTTCGTGTAAATTGGAACGTTCAGCTAGGATATTCGCAGCATCCGAAATTTTTATTGGCTCATTTAATTCTGATAATAATTTCATTAAAGGCAGCATTAATTGATCATAAGTAGGTAAAGGCATTTTTTAGCTTTTAAAGGTTTATTTTTATTCAGTATAAATCAAAAAAAGAGCGCCGAAGCGCTCTTTTTTATTAGGTTATATCTGATAAACCAGATACTGCCACGCGCATAGCGCTTGGCGTAATTTAGGCGGACAGCAGTGCTGTCCGAAACCCCTAAATTACTCCCATTCAATTGTTGCTGGTGGTTTAGACGATACGTCATACACAACACGAGAAACTTCAGCAATTTCATTCATGATACGGGTCGAGATCTTATCGACTAAATCATAAGGAAGATGCGCGAAACGAGCCGTCATAAAGTCCACGGTTTCTACCGCACGCAGTGCAATCACCCATGCATAACGACGGCCATCACCGACTACACCCACCGATTTTACTGGCTGGAATACTGCAAATGCTTGAGCAGTCTTGTCATACCAGCCGCTGGCACGCAGTTCCTGCATGAAAATGTCATCCGCAAGACGTAAAATGTCTGCATATTCTTTTTTCACTTCACCCAGGATACGCACACCAAGACCTGGGCCCGGGAATGGATGACGATAGATCATGCTGTGCGGCAAACCTAAAGTCGTACCCAATTTACGTACTTCATCTTTAAATAAGTCACGTAATGGTTCAACCAGTTCAAACGCTAGATCTGCTGGTAAACCACCCACATTATGGTGTGATTTAATCACATGTGCCTTGCCCTGCTTGCTTGCAGCAGATTCAATTACGTCTGGATAAATCGTACCTTGTGCAAGGAATTTTACGCCATCTAATTTACGTGCTTCTTCAGCGAAGACAGCAATAAATTCACGGCCAATAATTTTACGTTTTGCTTCAGGATCAACTTCACCCGCAAGCGCAGTCAAGAAACGCTCTTCAGCAGCAGCACGAATCACGCGGATACCCATGTTATCAGCAAACATTTGCATCACTTGATCGCCTTCGTTCAAACGAAGCAAACCGTTGTCTACAAATACACAGGTCAGCTGATCACCGATCGCTTTATGTAACAGCGCTGCCACTACAGATGAATCCACACCACCAGAAAGTCCTAGTAATACTTTTTCATCACCAATCTGTTGGCGAAGCTGTTCTACACGTAGATCAATAATGTGTTCTGGCGTCCACAGACCGCGACAGCCACAAATTTGATGCACGAAGTTCGACAGTAATTCTGCACCTTTAGAAGTATGTGTCACTTCAGGATGGAACTGAATACCATAGAAACGGCGAGTTTCGTCAGAAACCATCGCAATTGGACAGCTTGGCGTCTGTGCAGTGATCTGGAAGCCTTCTGGAATACGGGCAACCTTGTCACCATGACTCATCCAGACATGCAGCTGGTTTTCACGGTCCTGTAAATTACCGATCAGCTTGTCACGTACAACAATATCTACTTCTGCATAGCCAAACTCATGCACAGTACCTGGCTCAACTTTACCGCCAAGTTGTTCGCACATGGTTTGCAGGCCATAACAAATACCCAATACCGGCACACCCAGCTCGAATACCACTTGCGGCGCACGCGGGCTGCCCTCAAGGTGAACGCTCTCAGGTCCACCAGACAAGATGATACCGTTTGGATTAAATGCACGAATGTCTTCTTCAGACATATCATAGGCATACATTTCAGAATATACACCAGCTTCACGGACACGACGTGCGATGAGCTGACTATATTGAGAACCGAAATCCAGAATCAGGATACGATCTTCAGTAATTTGAGTATTGGTAGTCATGACGAACAACTATGAAAGGCAAACGAAAGATAAGCGCCGTATTCTAACATTTTTCAGCGCATTAAGCACACAATTCGCATAAGGTATGCATTTAGTTGATTGCATTATATTTCTAGCAGAATAAAGCATCCCTTTGGATGCCTTGATTGGTCTGTCATTTTTATATTTTTAAGCTCAAGATTTAATCCAATTAAGCCTGTTTTTATAAAAATCCGAAGATAATATGTAAGAGAAATTTTTGCTTAATTGAAGATGGATGAAGCCTTAATTATTTTACTTTCTGGTACTGACTTTCATGCCCCGGGCTGTTAGGATTTGACCACACTTTTGCTTGTACTGGGCTCATGGAACTGATTGATTTTATCTTGCATGTTGATGATCACTTGCTTGAATTTATCACTAATTACGGGATCTGGATTTATGCCATTCTTTTCCTGATTATCTTTGTAGAAACAGGTCTGGTGGTCATGCCGTTCCTGCCTGGCGACAGCTTGCTATTTGCAGCAGGTGCACTGGCAGCCTCTACTGGTGCAATGGATCCATGGGTGCTGATTCCACTCTTGTTTGTTGCGGCAGTTCTGGGTGACACCCTGAATTATCATATTGGTAAATATATTGGTCCTCGGGTTTTCGAGATTGAATCGCGCTTCATCAATAAAAAACACTTATTGGCGACCCAGCAATTCTTTGCCAGACATGGTGGTAAGACCATTATTTTTGCGCGTTTTGTTCCTTTTGCCCGTACCTTTGCACCCTTCGTTGCCGGTGCTGGCAGCATGAATTACAAATATTTCCTGACCTATAACGTGGTGGGTGCATTCGCCTGGATTGGATCATTTGTCATTTTGGGCTATATGTTTGGCAATATGCCGATCATTAAAGACAACTTCACCTATCTAATTTTTGGCATCATTATTTTAAGTGTATTGCCAGGTGTGATTGGCTTTATTCAACAAAAGCTAAAAAAAAGTAAAACAGCTTAAGAACTTTTTACATTAAGATTTTTTACAGCCTGTGCGCTTAATCCCAGAGCTTGATCAGGAGTGGGATCAGACAAAGCAGGATAAATAGAGCCGCGCCTTTATAAATGAGGCCGGCTTTTATTTTTTCAGATGAACTGGTCAAAATGGCCTGACCAAAGACCATCCAGAAAATCCCGACCGGAACGGTGCTCAAGCTAAAGGCAGCAAAAACCAGAACGAAGTTGGTCGGGCTTTGCCAGGTTTCCATCGGTAAAATTCCGGAGGCCAACAGTGCTGCTTTAGGATTTGTTAAGGTAGTCCTAAACATTTGCCAAGGGCGAATCTGCGGATGGTTCTTGCTGTAACGTTCTAACTGCTGAGCCTTATATAAATGTAAGGTCATCCAGCCCACACAGATGGTACTCAGTACATAGACCAAGCCTTTAAAATTTGGCCAGATCGGTGACGCCAGATGAATCAACAAAGCCCAGACATTAATGGCATAAAAATAACCGAGCAAAATGGCAGGAAGATAGAGACTGGTTTTGGCTTGCCCCTGCTGATGAGCAGAACTGGCCACCAAGGCATTGGCGGGCCCTGGAACCATTAATACAGCAATGAGTCCTAAAACAAATAACCAATTTTCAATCATCGCAATGAACTTTTCCGGGCCAAGGTTGTAGCTTAATCAAGATGGGAGTGTGATAACAAGCTTATAAATTTCAGATTTTTATACAGCCTGGTCAATTTCCAGTGAGTTTTATCTGGATTTAAGCCACACTTTTCTTGTTTAAAGCAATAAAAAATGCCGACCTGAAGTCAGCATTTATCCGTTTAATGTTAAATGATTTATTTAGGCGTCGCCTGCCGAACGATGATCGGACAGTTTTTATAACGCGCGGCCTGTACAATCGCTTCCTGCTCGCCTAAAAGCCGTGCCAGTTCGGTTCTTTTGGTATCGGATGACTGTCCCATATTGACTGAAATACTCGGGCCAATACCCCAGCCACCGCGACTGCCCCAACCACCGCCGAGACCAACGCCCACACCGACACCAGTACGTTTCGGTGGTTCAACGCCATTGTCGATATACTGTTGAATACGGTTATATTCACCCTGTAGTTGCGAGCAACCCAAGGTCTGATACAAGGTTGGCGACACATAAGTCGGTTTTACCGTCGTTGCACAGGCACTCAGTAATGCAAGTGCAGCAATACTCAGGCTTATTTTCACAAGTTTCATAGTTAACTCGATCTTAATTCTGCTCTATCTCATTGAACAACGATTGATAGGCCTGAGTCAATTTATGATCAGTAGCCAAATGAATCAAAGGCTGATTTTTCTGATGAGATTCTTTCATCAAGATCGAGGGTGGCAACATACTGTCGAGGACCGGTAAGCCTTCATCTTTGAGCTGTTGTACCACTTCACGCGGTAATTTGGCCTGTGCCTGAAACTGGTTCACGACAATCCCTTCGATTTCCAGCCCTTCATTATGGTCATCCTGGGTTTCAATGACATTTTCAATCAGGGTCTGTAGGGCACGTTTAGAAAATACATCACAGTCAAATGGAATCAGCACGCGGTTCGCCGCAATGAGAGCAGAGAGGGTAAAGAAATTGAATGCAGGCGGTGTATCAATAAATACCCGGTCATAATGCCCCGACAGTTGTTGCAAGGCATCTCGTAGCTTATAAATCTTGTGCTTGGACTCCAGTGCATGGGCCAATGCACCCAGTGTCGGGCTAGCCGGAATAACATCCAGATGTTTAAAAGAAGATTGATGCACATAGCTTTCCAGACCTTTGCTACGACTTTTTAAAATCGAGCCAATCGCATTACCAAGCAAGCCCTTGCTTTGCTGATTACCGAGTACATCTTCAAAATAGTTTTCGATATTCGGTTCGAGTGCCGGCTTGTCACTAGAATACGTCGCATCATCACCCAGCACATACTGGCTAGAGTTGGCCTGCGGATCCAGGTCAATCAATAAGGTTTTTAGACCCTGATGTGCACTGATCGCTGCCAGATTGACAGTAATACTCGACTTGCCTACCCCACCCTTTTGATTAAATACCACACGTGTACGCATGTCCCCCTCCTCACATTTTTAATTACTTTTACAACATTTGTATTTTCTAATTATTTGCATGGACTGGCTGTGCTGATCATCACAGCCAGCCTGCTTTTAGCCAAAATTCGGCTTGATCATCACCAAAGCCAGAATAGACACCAATGAAACTACAGCAATAACTAAGCCAGCCCGACGCTGCGACAGCAAGATCGAATCATCTTTTTTATAGGCTTTGCCTAGCGAGGACACCAGCACCAAAAATAAAATGACTTTGGCATAGAACCAAGGCTGTACATCAAAGTCTTTCAGGACGAGCGATACTATACCGGTCAGTGCAATCACCGTGATAGCTAAATGCTGTAAAGCGACTAGCGCTGTACGTGCTACCGGATTAGGCATATTTCCCTGTGTGCCGACAAACAAGGTCAAGGCACGGGCAAGAATGGCGACAATCGCCAGTCCTGCTACCGACATATGGATAATCTTGACTAAAAGTTGGGTTTCCATCATTTCCTCTTAGTTTTTAGGTGCGTGTGCACAAGCAGGACTGGTCGTATCCTGACCTGCCCATTCTTCAGGCAAAAATGCATGAATGGCCAGCGCATGAATCTTGTCTTTTGACAGCAGATCACCCGCAGCAGCATAAACTTTCTGATGACGCTGGACGGGGCGCAAACCGGCAAATGCCTGACTCACAATCACGGTTTTAAAATGCGATTCTTTTCCCGGGAAATAACCACCATGACCCGAAGACTCATTCACCACTTCCAAATGGGTTGGGGATAATTGCGCCAAACGATCTTTCAGTTGTTGTTCTAAGCTCATGGCCTGACTCCAATCTTCAAAAATATGGTCTCAGTATACCTTGTTCTGCCGAGTATTTCGGTAATCTGTTCAGATGCAATCCGTTGATTGTGGCGAAAATTTATTGATTTTTATATGAATATTGGTTATTTATTGTCTGGTCTACAGCATTTTGCTTTTATTTTATGCAATTGATGCAAGATTTTTAACAAAGGTGTTGACCACATTTT
Organism: Acinetobacter sp. 129952; assembly: GCF_056642055.1. Next base: position 49,975 of record NZ_JBWVSU010000007.1, read on the forward strand.
TGCATGCTGTATTATACACGGCATGCGGGAATAGCTCAGTTGGTAGAGCATAACCTTGCCAAGGTTGGGGTCGGGAGTTCGAGTCTCCTTTCCCGCTCAAAATTTTTTCATTTAGTTTTTTCATTTAAAAAACTTTATAGACTCCGCGGGAATAGCTCAGTTGGTAGAGCATAACCTTGCCAAGGTTGGGGTCGGGAGTTCGAGTCTCCTTTCCCGCTCCAGATTCAAAAAGCCCTCATCGAAAGATGGGGGCTTTTTTATTGTTGATTATTAATAATATTTTTTCTAAAACCTCTCTGTTCTAGCTTTGGAAGAAGTTCTAAAATTTTTAGACAACGTGTTTTTTGAAGCTGGTGCGTGACCAAAAGTGTCCTAAACGTGCCTTCCCTTTATCATATACAAATCAACACATTCACTATTTTGGTATTTTTTTAATCAATTTCATTATAAATAATCAGAACACCTCCCCCATACACTTGATTTCTATTTTTTCCATCAATTTTAGTATTTTTTATTTTATTAATTTTTATGGTGACCAAATTTGGTCACCAAAAATACATAATTAAAACATTTACTTATGATAAAAAACTCAATTTTATTCTCTTTCAATCAATCATTTTGCTCTTCATTTTTCTTAAATTTTAATAAATCACCCACTTCAACATTAAGCAATACACACAATTTCTCTAACGTTTCAAAATCTATTCGAGTCGATTGACCATTATATAACTTATGTAATGTTGTCTTACTCATTCCAGTCGCCCGCACTACATCCGCTACTTTCATTCTTCGTTCTGCCAAAAGTACTGGCAAGTTACAAACTATCATTAATTACCACCATTGTGTAATAAAGTACTTGCATGGTGTCTTAAATGCATCTATTATTGCATTGTGACCTTAAATAACACCATTGTGATACTTTATAAAAGGATACAGACATGAATCTTACTTATATTACTACAAAAGAACTGGCGGAACGAATCCATTACAACGAGCGTACCATCCGTAATCAGTTGAAGGACAGTGTTCTAATCGAAGGCATTCATTACATCCGCCCTTTTGGTGGACGCAAAATTTTATATGTATGGGAGCGTATTGAAGAAGATATGACCAAAACCACTTTAGGCTCGCTACACAGCCTACAACTTCAGTAAGGAGAATATTATTATGGCTGCCATCCGTACCAGATACGGTAAGTTATGTGTCGATTTTCGATACTTAAACATCCGTTGTCGTGAAACAACAGCTCTGGAAGACAATGCTCAAAATCGCAAAAAGCTTGAAAAAGCGATTGAGCGAATGGAAGCAGAAATCTTATTGGGTATTTTTGACTATGCTAAATACTTTCCAAAAAGTTCTCGTTTGAAAGAAATCAAAAATGCAGAAAACAGAGTAAATGAGATCAGCTCTAAAACACCTCTATTTTCAAAATTCTGTGAAATCTGGTTCACTGATAAAGAAATAGAATGGCGTACGAGCTACAAGGGAAAAATTCAAATTGTGATCAAAAAGTACTTAATCCCTTTTTTTGGCACAATTCCGGTAATTAATATTAAAAAGTCAGACATTCTTGGATTCCGCGCATCCCTCGCCAAAGTGACTCACGGGAAAAACCAAGAATGTCTTTCACCATCAAGAATCAACCAGATTATGATAGCACTTCGCATGATACTCGATAGTGCTGCTGAACGATATGACTTTGATAGCCCTTATAAAAATATCAAGAACTTAAAGCAAGGAAAGATTGAAGTAACACCTTTTTCATTAAAGGAAGTACACGCAATCCTTGCCACAGTTCGTGATGATTTCAAGCCTTATTATACTGTTCGATTTTTCACAGGTATGCGCACCAGTGAGATCGATGGCTTGCAATGGAAAAATGTGGACTTACCACGTCGTGAAATCCATGTCAGAGAAGCGTTAGTAAATGGAGAGCTTGGTGGAACCAAAACTTATGGTTCTGACCGCACCATCCAAATGAGTGATCGGGTTTATCAGGCCTTTCTGCAACAGAAAAGCTTAAATAATGGTAAATCCAGTTTTGTTTTCTGCAATCGTGATGGTGGGCCTCTCGATTATCGCTTGGTAAACAAGCGTGTCTGGCATCCCCTGCTACGCTTTTTAGGGCTAAAGCCCCGTCGTGCTTATCAAACACGTCATACCGCAGCAACACTCTGGTTGTCGGCAGGCGAGAACCCGGAATGGATCGCACGCCAGCTGGGACATTCAACCACTGAAATGCTGTTTCGAGTCTATAGCCGCTACATTCCGAATGTTACACGTCGCGATGGTAGTGCTTTTGAAGCCATGCTGGAGAGACTAAATACAGAGGAGCTTGCCCATGAACAGTAAAGCTTTCTTTGGTGGCGTAGTCGTTAGTCCAGAAGCAGATATGGTCGCGCGTGAACTCATTCAAGAGTTACACATTCCCAAACTGCACAATCTGGCCTTTTTGCTGGAAATCAATAAATGCTTCGATGATCACCAAGCATTAAGACTCTGGCTACAGCGAATGCTGGATGAAGGGCAAGCTCATTACGATGACTTGGCTCAACAGGCCCGTTTCCGGTTAATGAGCCTAGCTCACTAATAAAACAAACATAAAAGGTCATCAAATCGATGACCTTAGCCCCTCTATACCTATAAAAAGGTGAACACATGCATAAAGATATTTCAATTTGGATGCCACTCTATATTGGCGACCTACAGGCAAAATTTGCACGAATGACGGCAGAACAAATTGGTGCGGCACTGCTGTTAATGATGGATTTCTGGAAAAATGGTGCCATTCCTCATGACCTAGCTACTGTATGTAGCATCACGAAATTATCGCAACATACCAAGGCTAAAACTTTGTTGAATACACTGTTGGCCCTGGAATTGTTTGAAATCGAATCTGAGGAGATTCATTCAAATTTTTTAACCAGTTTAAAAAGCCAGGCATTGCAAAATCAGCAAATGAAATCTGATAAAGCTAAAAATGCAGCCCAAGCACGTTGGGGGAAATCCGCAAGTAATGCTCAAGCATCAGCCAAGCAACGCAAAGTAAATGCTCAAGCAACTCTTGAGAAGAGCCCGAGTATTACTCAAGTCATGCTTGAATCATGCCCTTCATCTTCATCTTCATCTTCATCTTCATCTTCATCTTCATCTTCAAATTTTGAAGAAAAAAATGAGAGTTTTTTAGAAAATTCAAAATGGATTTAGGAGATCAGCCATGAATACCATGCTTAAAACACTCCAGTTTCGCGCAGAAACAACGGAAACACTTTGCCCTACCCATCATATACCCCTGATGGAAATTGCAGGTCACAGGCTCTGTAAATTGTGTGCCAAAGAAAACGTCCATCACTCACATGCAGCCTATGAGGATGAATTGCAACAGCGATTGCTACAACAGAAAATTAAAAATTCAGGGCTCAATAAACGCTACCTGGATCGTGGCTTCAAGAATTATGTAGTTGCATGCCCTGAACAAGACAATACCATCAAGCTATGTCAGGCCTTTGCACAGCAGATTATTTCTGACCACAACCCGAACATGTTGATGATTGGTACACCGGGTACAGGTAAAACCCATCTGAGTGCATCAATCATTCGCAACATTCTACATAACAGTACAAAATCTGCACGCTACTATACCAGTGCAGAAATTGCTCAAAAAATGATGGATACCTGGTCAGATGCTTCACGTTCTGAGAAGCAAGTTATCGACCATTTCTCCAGTTTTGATTTATTAGTGATAGATGAATATGGCCTGCATGACCGGCATGAAAAACGTCTAGAAATGGTACATAAGGTTTTATATAGCCGTTATGACAGTATGAAGTCGACTCTGCTAATTTCCAATTTCACAGTCCAAAATATGCAGCGGGATTTAGGTGTCCGATTATGGTCACGATTACATGAGAACAATTTGATTGTAGTGCCATGTTATTGGGATGATCAGCGGATAACCAAATAATACGACTCTTTACTTAAGCCAATTATCTCACTGAAATAATTGGCTTTTTATAATCAGATTTTTCAAAATTGCATTAATATTATATTTTAGATAAATGGTAGTTTTATTTGATAAAATTGGGTAAAAAGGTTCTTTATACGAATACTGCCTCTTATGGATTATGCAGATCATCCATCAAGTTGATACCTACCCTACCTAAATTACACTATTAAAATTCAGAGTTCCCAAGAAATCATTATGTTAGAGCCAATTTTTAAGCTAATACCAGTTAAGAACTATCGTCATCCCTATGAAGTTAAAAAAGTCTCTTATATGGAAACGGGCGATCCAAGATTTACTTATGCTGTTATTAACTTGGTACCAACTGCTAAAAATATTAAGAATACAGAATATTTTATCCGTGTTCTTATGATGAATGAGCTTCTTAAATCTGATGCTGAATTTAATATTGCATCGGGTTTATTCACCAGTTTCATACATCCTGATGTTTCTGTGGCTATTAAAGGTAAATTAGATCCAGTACAAGATTCAAATTTATACGAAGCATTGGCACAAACTGCAATGGATACTTTTGCTCAAGAATATAACTATGAATCCATTATTGAAAATCAAGACATGGCTCGCCTGTTCGGCTTTTTAATCTCTTCCATGATTGGAATTGAATTTAATCCCAATCCTGTTAAGTCTGAGGTAGCTGTTGCCTCTGAACTTTTAAAAAATCTTGATGATATTTTTTATATTTATAAAAACTACACAGCTCTCAATCTTGGCCCTGAACTTAGATCTGAAATAAATTATCAATTCTGGTCAGCTCTTACAATGATGACACGCAGTAATGCTTTGGTATATGCAGATAGTTCGAAAGGTTATGATTTTTCAAGCTTGGCTAATAAGAAGGCTGACTTAACCCCTAAAAATCTTAAAAAAGCGATTGAAACCAGTTTACCTTACTTTAACAAAGCACATATTCAACGTGAAATTCGAGATTTACTTACTCATGCTGATTTTGACTTGTCAAATAAGAGGATCACCTGCAGAGATATGATTATGTCTTCTATGCAACGTGGGAAAGTAAATATGCATGCATTTATGAAATATAAAAATACTATTGCAATCCTATATCGTGCGTATCTAGTTTCTATAAAACAAAATACTTCTGAAAATGAGATTAAAAAGTTAAATGCTATGCTGGATGAATCCATCTTTCGACTTTCTACCTCACCTCAAAACACTCTCACTATAAAAATACTTAAAGACCTGTTTACTATAGAGAAAAAGCCTTTAAATGTTCAGGATAATAATGATGTAGATATTATAATCAGTGAAGAAATATCTAATATTATCAAGAATCTGACTCTTGTTTCATGATTAAAAGAATTTATCATTCTTTTATAATGAGAGTCAGATATTAGAGATATTACTTGAACTGTTAACATTAAGCATACAAGTAAATTTCATAAGCCTATTTATTTCAATCTAGCAGAAAAATTGATTATAGCTTCTAAAATTTTAGAAGCTGTTTTTATTAATTTTTTAGGGCATCAATATAATACTTGAATTAGAGACAATATTTATGAAGGCAACTCCAATAAATTAATGAGATGAAATAGTATTTAATTTCCGACTCTTTAAAATCGATATTCCATAATTTTCTACATTCATCTCACAAAGACAGTCAAAAAAAGAGGCCTGAAGAATTTAATTTTAACTATTAAAATTAGGTTACTTTAGCTCCTCAATATCAAGATTATTTTCTGAATATTCATATTGAGATAATAATTCCCAGCATTCATTTTTCTTCGCCCATTCAGAAATCATCCTTCCTTTGGCAGTTTCATGCAAGTATTTATTAACTTCCTCTGACCAAATCAGAATCTGTTTAACAAGTCCTTCAGAAAGCTTTTGATTTAACCAGATTTTTTGAAAGTTAATACGGCTTCCAATTTTTTGAGACACAATGGCTACTGTATATGCAGTTATATTAGCTTGGAAAGCAGGAAATTTTGACCTGATAACTTTCTGTGCAGTTTTGAATATAATGGTTTGTGCAATAATATTTTTATAATAGGTGACATCAAATTGTAACTGCTTATCCTCATCGGTCGACTGGATCATATTCATAAATGCAGTAAAGTTCTTTTGTCCCCCCAAACTCACCAGATCAGGCTTTTGCTCCCATGCACAAACATATTTGGCTAATTCAGTTTTAGTAATTTTTCTGCTGGTAGGTATAAGTTCCTGTATACGTTTAATGCCAGCAGGAGTTTTGCCCTCACGCTCAAGCATTACTTTATAGCTTCCCCCAGCTCTTTCATAGAACCATCGGCTTACACCATCAGGGCAATAAGTTGATAGTGCTAACTTTTCAAGATTAATATGATAAGGTTTATTCGCTGAAAGATCCGATTGCTTGACTGCATTTTGGCTATTCGCATAGCGTGAAATATCTGAAATCAGTTGCTCTTCTTCCAGAGGATCTGTTTTTCTTAAAACAATGATTTTCGCAGGTACATGCACAGCTTTCAGGTTAACTGCTGGATTTTTTTTCTTGGTAAAGAACATGGAAGCTGTTGTTTGTCCTCCATTTACGATTTGCATTCCCTTTAACCAAGAGATACCAATTCCACCGTTTTCTAATCTGCCTAAATGTGCTTCATCTGCGATAATTACCACGCCATTATTGTAAGCCATGAAACGTTCTGGCTGATCAATTAAAGTATCACGGATACCTTTATTTACTTTTCCTGTCTGACTTAAAAAAGATCTAACGTTTGCCTCTAGAATACGTGGACCATATTTTTCATATACATATCTTAAAGCCTCTCCAGGAATTACAGTCATTGCATAATCATACTCTCCATGCTCATTTGGAACCCACACACATGGAAGTGGACTACCAGAAACATGTTCAAAATTCACAATGAGTTCATCCCTAGGTTTACCTTCTTGCAGGTGATTAAATAGCCTTGATATATCAATAACTTCAAGTTTTATTGTTTTACCTTGTATTTCTCTACTTTGAAATTGACGAGTTTTTGCCACTCTGTCTGTTAATACATAAATCCTTATCTGTTCAAATTGAGAATAACCATCTTCTATCGTACGAACTAATGGGTATGCTTCATGAGACTCATCCATTTTTGAAGATAGCTTTTTTTCAACACAGTATTTGAGAAATCTCAAACAGCGTTCTGCTGCTGCTTTAATTTCTGAATCAGGAATATTTTCTAATTCGTTATTGCCACTATATTCAGTAACATATAGATCTAATTGATCGGCTTCTTCAGATATTGCAAAGCCGCTTAAACGGAGTATACCTTGTATATTTGCATAATAACGACACATCTCAGGCTCGAATGTCATACCAATTTCTGACATGTGCTGAGTAACAATTTCAGTAAATATAACTTCTGCATATAAACCTTGTTGATCTGATTCTTCAGTTCGTGTAGATATTTCAGTTTGTACATCACTCTGAATATTTTTTAAAAAATCAATTAATTCCACAATTTCCAATTCCTAATTTCTGAAGAACTAAACTTAAATCAATAGACTGGTTTATAAAGGGTGTTAAATCTATTTCATATTTAGCATGTCTTATATTTACAGCGATATTCCCAGGTACTAATCGTGGAAAATTTTCATCAACCAACCAAAAAAACGAGTTTTCAGTTTTAAATTTACGGATATAGTTTTCTTTCTCACTTTCCAGATATCCAATTCTCAACAAAAGGTTATTAAACCTAGAAAGTTCAGCTGGATAATCATTTAACTGCTCACGAATTAAATTAATTCGTTCAGTTAATGTTTTACCTGCTGAATTTAGAGAAAAACGATAGCCATTTAAAAATAGTGGTGATTTCTCACTATCATCTAATTGTTCGAGTGAATTAATTTTTGCAACAAAACCTTGATTTGATAATGTACTTTTAGTTTCTATAGCACCAGAACCCATTTCAAAGTCTTTTAAGCCATCCAGAGGCCCTTTCCAAGCATTTAATACTTCTGAGATAGGTAGATTTAAGGAAATTAAACTCAATATTACCTCTAACTCCCCTATTAAACCTAATTCCGCCTCCTGAGAGAGCTCTCGCTCCCCTTTCGACATAAAAGAAAGCCAAGCATAAATTCTATTAATAAATACAGAAACTAGTTTATTTTCATTCAAGTCCTGATATTGAATTATTGTGTTACATACATCCACAATCATCTTTGTGAATAAATCCAGATCACCATCTACTTGCCGTACAAGAGCAAAACCTTTTCTTGCCGCCTCATTAAACCTTTGTACCCTAAAACCTTGAGCTATAGGTAAGGTAATCCTTGATTCGAGAATCTGGGAGTAATTGATATCCAGAAAAATTGCTTCCTCACGTTTTAAAAGATTGTAACTTGCCAAAAAAGACCAATTACTATGTTTATATAGAGGAAAAGTAACCCATCCCTCCTGATTATCTGTTGAAGATAAAGCTTTCCAAGCTACTAATATCTGTTGTTGATCAATTTGCAGCCCCATAGAGGTTCTCCCATTCAATATTGTTTACTTTATATTCAACTTTTTTATCTAAATTACTGTGAGGAAAACTGCATGCAAAACCTACATAAGGTATTTCTTTCACCTCAGAAAGTTTAGAGTCTTCTGGCAAATATATAATTAATAAACCTGTTTCTGGTCTATTTTTACCACGAACAAGACGACAACTAATTCCACTAGGATAATTATTATTTTTTTCAGCTCCCTCTTCTTTATGTTGGGAAGCAATTTCCAATGCTTCAGCCCATTCATCTGGGTTCAAATCCAATGCTTCATCACTAGGTGATAATAACCTACGGATTGCATATCTATCCTCATGCTTCCCGTTACTTTTACGTTCAGCTTTTTTTACTATAATTGAATCCGATAATTGTATAGGTGAACGTGTAATACTTCCTCCCATTAATGCAATATTCCATGATTTTAACTCTCCCTGTTCAGCCATGCTTTCAATAAATTTTTTTAACATTTTACTGTTAGCTTTGAGAGATTCTGGATGAGTTTGATAATGATCAAGGAAATCGAGAATATGTATATGCTCAACGTTTTCCCAATAATAATTATTAGAAGTAGATTTATTATCTGTAGGATTATTACGGAGCCGCATAGGAGTTTTAGATGGTTTCCCCAAGGTGCTGATCAGGTAACTTAAAGCTTCAAAATTATTTTTTAGAATTTTCTCATCTTTCATAAAGCTTACTGTTTCACTTACAGTTCCACTAAATGATAAATATAAAGACTTTGCAGTTCTCATTTTTAGGGGGGACGTAACCATTAATACAGGATGTGACTGCACTTTTAGTCCATAATCTCGTGGTGTACCTCCACTATCTACCATAAGATTGAATTCTTCTCTCAATTCTAAAGAGGCATCTGCAATATGTTCAAACCATTCAACTAATTCAGAAGGAGTATAAAGTCGACAGAGATCAAGATATCCTCCACGATACCCAAACCATCTTCCCATTTGCATTAATGTGTCATACATTCTAGATGCACGTAAAAAATAACTAACACATAATCCCTCCAGAGTTAGACCACGTGCTAACTTATCACCACCAATAGCAATGACTTTTAATCCCTCTGCACTATCTGCATAATCAAGAGCATCTTTTGCTGTTCCATTGATCATCCGTACATTTATTTGTTCGATCACCTCTGGCAGAATCTGTTCTATTGTCTCCCAAGCTGGCAAAGATTCAGAACACAAATCAGGTACTTCTTCATTCATTGTTATATTGGTAGGAATGAAATCACTTTCCCAAAGTTCTTTAAACCTAGATAATATCTCCTGATTCTCAATTTTTCTAATTAGTCTCTGACTTATTTTTTTTATATATTCATCTACTTTCTCAAATACTTCTTTTTGAACGGCATTAAAACGAGTTACATGAATTAGCATTGATGTATGCTCATCGCCTTGTTTACGTACTTGCCGAACTACGCAAGCAATAACAAATGTATCTATTGCTTTTACAAGAGATAAAGGAATACCAAATTCTGATTCATGATAAGGTTTATGATCACTTTTATGCTTTATTGGCATCCATCCAGTTAATCCATCATCAGAATTATGATCATCCACCTCATGAATTATTGGTAGCTGATCTTTTCTTATATCGGTGCCTTCATTAATCCCAAATACTCTAGAAGGGCCAATATAGTTTGAGGGGGCAGCCAGATTCAAAATAAATGATTCTGGAAAGAGATCTTTTCCTTCAAGCTTTGTTTCCGCGTGTTCATGAATATAGATATTAGCAAATGGTGTAGCTGTATATCCCACATATGCTTTTCGTGTGAATAAATGAAGTATTTGTCTTATGAGACTATTAATCGCTTTTGGCTGATAATCTTCATCAGGAATACCAGAATCATTAAATATCTGTTCGCCTGTATCAACCGAAGCATGGTCAGCTTCGTCATCAATGATAAGAAGGGGAAGATTTGTGACAATTTTTCGTTTTGTTTCTTGATCAGTTGTATTTGCGACATGATCATGAATCCATTTATGCAGTCGCTTTAAGACTGTTTTATTTTTTTTAACAACAAATAACCATGGGCGTTGCTCTGGGCTAATACCAGTACCATTTGCCAGTTTATTATTAAAATCCCCTTTTTCAGTTCTATTCGTCACATAATTAGGTCTTGCAACTCCAGAATCAATATTTCCAACTCCAATAATTCTAATTTTATCTGGATCAGGATGTGTTTCATAACCCAAGAAACCTTCATCTAAACGCATTTGGGTTTGAGCCCGCAAGTTATTATGCATTCCAGCTAAGACAATAATAATCTTATAACCTGCATCAGCTGCTTTACATATTAATCCAGTAAAATTCCCCGTCTTACCTGATTGCACATGGCCAACCACTAATCCTCGTCTATCCCAAGGATCAGTTCTTTCAGGGTCCTCAAGTAAACCTAAAATAGTATCTGTAGAATCATCCAGAGCTTTTAAAGCGATCCATGGCAATTTCTTATCTTGCCATTCTTTATACCGTTGCCAATATTTCCATTCTTTCTTTCTTTCATTCGTCAACCAAGGAATATGCCCATTATCATTAACTAATATATTATTTTGCCCAATCCATACACTATAACGCCTTATAAGCTCTTCTATAATGTAATCTCTATCCAGATTTTCTTTGTATTTAGTATCTAATGAAACAGCTAAATTTATTTTTTCATTTAAAATTTGTGTGGTAATCAAAGATTTGTCTTGTACATTAAGTAAAAGGGTTTGAACAATTTGAATAACCTGCTGTTCATTTTCTTTAGATATTTTTGACATAAAATATTTCTCTAAAAATATTACTCTTATAAAGTTGAAATTAGATTTGGATATTTATTAAATGGTTCGGTTTTTCGGAGGCTAATTTTTGCTTCTTCCGGAGATATTCCTTTAATTTGCACCATGTTTTGGTATAAGGTTTTTAGAATATCTAAAATTGCTTCTGATGATTCTCCAGAAAATCCTGTTAATGGTGCTTCTTTATTTTCTGCAGTATCTAACCAAATTCTTTGAACTGGTACAGTCTCCTCGATAACTCTTAACATAAGTTTTAATTCTGGAAGTAAATTCTCAGATTTATTTAATACGGAATTAATAACCGGATGATCCAAATCTATTTTATATCTCATCCCATTTTTTGAATGTTCGGCCTTCCATGCTTGCTTAACTTCGGTCTTATCAATCGTAGTTTGAGTAATTTGTCCACGGTTAATAAAAACCTTGCGTGCCCTATTTCTTGTATTTTCAGCATGACTGGCCAACCATTTTCGTAAATATACTGGTGGTCGTGCAACAGCTTTTCGAATATCAATTTCCCACTCTTTATCCATTGTATTTGGGATATCGAGCCTTATTCTTGCAAGTTTATGGATTTCATCCTTGACCCATGCTTTTCTTTGGGAATCAGAAGATTTAAGACCTAACCAGCTACCTGCCACTATTAATCGTTCATTACGATAAACATAGAAACCCTGTTGAGCTATCCACCCATTTGGTCCTTCAGCTATTTTCAACTCTTGTGCAGTTAGACGATCCTTATGGGGTAATACATGACATTCAATTTTAATCTGCGTATTTTTAAAAGGCTGAACTGGTGAATTCCATGGTTTTGATGGATGGCCTGACAAAAAAGGGTCCCAAGGTTTAATTGCTTTTCCATTTATCCGGATAGTAAGTTTTTCTTTTATTTCCAGATAGCGGTGAAAGACCATAGATAAATGAGATTCGATCTGATCTATAAGATTCAACCAGTCATCAACGGTAAATTTTGAAGATACAATTCTATCTAGCTCCTCCCAAATTACCATTGTTCCGTGACCAGCATGATTTAGATCTTTAGTTAAATCCTCAAGCTCTGGAAACGGGCCTTCCAATAAATGCCACACCCCATCCTGTTGACGGGCTAAGACATCTAAATCCCATCTGAGACTATGGGTTCCATCCTTGCCACAAGATATTACAGTCAATTTTCTACATTGAGAAAATGAAGCAGTCTTAAGCCCCAAACCAAAACGACCCAGATCCTTGGCATCCCTTTGTTCTAATGGACTTCTCCCCCCTAATCTCATTGCCTTATCAATTTCTTCAGCACTCATGCCATTACCATTGTCCCAAACAATGACTCGACTCTTTTGACCATCCCAGTTAAAAAGTAAATCAATATGATTTGCATCAGCACTAATACTGTTATCAATAATGTCAGCCAATGCAGTCGCTGTGTTATAGCCCAACCCTCTTAAAGCTTCGATCATTGCACTTGCTTGTGGGGGGGCATTACGAGATTTAATATGGCTATGCATTACTTCCTTCCTTCGTACTCTCTTCTTCTTTCAAATCTTCTTTTATAAACGTAATAAAAGGTTCCAAATATTCAGAACGTGAAATATGTCTTAATTTTTTTAAAGCTTTTGCTTCAATTTGTCTGATACGCTCTCGAGTAACATTAAATTGGCTACCAACCTCTTCAAGAGTAAGATCATTATCATCTTTAAGACCAAATCTTAGTTCCAAGATTTTTGCTGGGCGCTCATCTAATTCAGCCAGCTGTTTATAAATCGCCCTTCTTAAGTCAGCTGCCAAGATCACATCTTCAGGACCTGAAAATGGGCTAATTATTTCATTCTCTTTTAAATATTTATTTTCTTCATCTAAGATATCATCAAAAAATACTACAGCATGATCAGCACTTATTGCCTTTCTAACATTCAGCTCTGAGCATTCGGCTTTATGTGCCAGTGATGAAATAGTGACTGGTAAACCTTCGTCTTCCAGAGACTGCCTTGCGATTTCAATAGAATTAACTAATTCATACATATGTACAGGTAATCGAATCAAACGATTAGTATTAGCTATCGCTCTGGTAATTGATTGTTTTATCCACCAAGTTGCATAAGTTGAAAATTTATAACCCAATTGATAATCATAACGATCAACTGCAGTTAATAACCCTATATTACCTTCCTGAATAAGGTCCTCTAATGGCACACCAGACAGCGTATATTTTTTTGCAAAATAATTTACTAACCTGAAATTTGCCTTAATTAATTTTTCACGAGCTTTTTTATACTTGGTAATAGGGTGAATAATTTCTTTAGCATCGATATCAATAAAATCTTCTTCTACAATTTTTAATAATTTGTCTAAATCTTTAATTTTAGGACGTGGAATATATTGATTACTTTCATAAGATTTATGATTTTTTCTTAGCTGAATTACAATATCCCCGAAATTTAAAGTCTCATTATTCTCTTTTGTTTCTAAACTATTTCCGTTATCAATTTCACTTATTTCATTATTTTTAATTTCATCACTAACACTTATTTCCTCATCAACTTCACTTTCTTCAACAAGCAGTTTATTTTCTTCTTTATTAGAAGAATTTTCAAATATATCAACTACTTTTGACCAATAATGAGCAGGTAAATTAGCAATATTCTTGGCAAGGGCCAACAAAGTAATATTCATTTGTAAGCCGATTCTTTCTTCCTCATCTCGTTCAATTAATTCAAATTTTTGGATTTGTGAAAAATAAATATTTAATGAGAAAAGATCGCCTTCCAGTTCATAATTCAAATTAATTAAACTATCTTCAATAAGGCTATCTGATGGATTAATATCATCATCTTCATAATTAGCTTCGAACGGCTTAAAGTCTTCTATCAAAACACCCAAATCACCAAACAAATTTAGAATCACAGGCAGTACTGTATCTATATCTGTCTCACCAATATCATTCTTAATAGCTTGTAATACTTGGCTATATGAAACCATTCCTTTGATGGTACTTTGAATTAACAAATAATATAAATGAGAAAATTCGTCTTTTATATTTATTATTCTTTGTTGACTAACAGGTAGATCAATTTCAATATCTGACCAATCAATCGTATCTATATCAAGAATTTGATGATTAACTATTTTATTATAAATTGTTTCAGCTTCCACCAAGCAAGCTAAGTCATTCTCAGGAACCTCGATTTCTTCATCACCACACCAGTGGTCAGACGTATCTGAAGCCCAGTCCGGATCAGAAGATAAATCTTCATCTAATTCAAAATTAAAATCTACTAAGTGACTGTCAACATCCTGTATTAAATTTTGTTCCTTTTCTATTTCTTTACTATCTTCGAACTCAATAATTGTCGTCTTAAAACTAACTATTTCTTGCCCAATCTTAGATTCAGTAGATTGATTTATAATTTGATCAGAGATTGCTTCACCAGAAAGATTCTGCTCACTAGTAGCCTTTGTTGTCTTATTTTGTACCTCTCGTATGATTTCCTTTATTTTTTCAACACCACTTGCTTCTGCATAATCAATAGCCGACATTCCTTTTGAGTCGATCAATTCTAAAGAAGCTCCAGCTTCAATCAAATACTGAAAAATATCTGGTTGTTTGAGAATTGCCGCTAACATTAAGGCTGAAAGGCCCGCTGAATCTACCGCATTTAATTGAGCCCCTCTTTCAATTTGTAATTTTACAGCGTCTAACGCACCAGCTTTAATAGTAGCTTTTAGTAAAGGACTCAAAGGCTTAGTCTTATATGAGATTTTCATAATAATCCCGGAAAGTTCAATCTAGACCATCAATTTTTAAATGCTAGTAATCTAGGTTCTTCTAAAATAGTATAAATATAGCACCAAATATTTGAAAAATAATCCAAAAAAGGGGAGTTATAGACTAAATAGTATAAAAATTTACTAGGAAATTTTTAATTCACTGCTATTGGAAAGCAAACTGTTATTATTTTAATTACAAGGCTTTATTTAATTTTACCGATCAAGTTTTTTAAGTCTTGTGCGATTGACAAGACCTGGTATTATGCATGTGTTTTTTAAGTTATCAGGCTAATATGAAAGATAATGATATTTTAGTAATTGATCTATTCTCTGGGCCAGGTGGACTCGGCGAAGGATTCGCCTCTTACATAGATAATAATAAGCATCCTTTTAAAATAGGTATGTCTGTTGAAAAAGATCCACATGCTCATATGACACTAACTACAAGAGCGTTTTACAGACTTGCAAAGCAAACAGGCTGTCTAGATGGTTACTATCAATATTTAAATGGTAACCTTACAAGAGATGAACTGTTTGAATCATATAAAGAAATTTATAAATCAGCTTTTCAGGAAACCTTGAAAGGTCCTTCTGAATTAGGTAAAGATAATGACCACATTCATGCTAGGGTAAAAGAGCTAACAGAAAATCATAACGGACCTAAAATTTTAATCGGAGGCCCGCCCTGCCAAGCCTATAGTTTAGCTGGTCGTTCCAGAAATGCCGGCAATAAAAACTATGTACCCAAAGAAGATCATCGCCACTTTCTTTACAAAGAATATCTACAGGTTCTATCAATTGCAAAACCTGATGTTTTTGTCATGGAAAATGTCAGAGGGATTCTTACTGCAAAAGTTGAGAATCAATTAATATTTCCTCAAATTCTTAAAGACCTGCAGAATCCGTCAGAAATCACAGGATCAGAAGCTTGCCCTTCATACAAAATATATTCTCTTGTTGAAAAAACAGAAGAGGGAGATAACTCTACTACTCCAGACAAACTGAATTACCTGATTAAATCCGAAGAATTCGGGATTCCTCAAGCTCGACACCGAGTTATTCTGCTTGGAGTGAGGGAGGATATTGAACATATACCTGATATCTTGGATAAAAATATTTACCCTAAAGTTTCAGTTAAAGAGGCTATTGGTGATTTACCAAAACTACGAAGCGGGTTATCAAAAAAAGATGATTCTTATTATTCCTGGCAGCAAGTTGTATCAAGTAATGCCGAAACATTAAGCGCATTAAATAATATTGGTGTTGATGTTAATAAAACTTATCTCCAACCATATAAAGATTTAAAAAGAAAAGAAACTATTCATAAATATAAATCATCAAACCAGTTGCCAGATCATTTGAAGAAATGGATTCTTGATCCTGAACTGAATTTAGTTCTCAATCATGAGACAAGAGGACATATGGAGTCAGATCTGCTCAGATACAGTTTTTGTGCATTATATGGTGAACAGAGAGGGTTCTCACCTAAAGCTGAAAATTTCCCGACTAAGCTTGCTCCACAACACCAGAACTGGAATTCTGGGTCTTATAATGACCGTTTTCGCGTGCAGCTTGCTCATAAGGAAGCGACTACAATAACAAGCCATATTTCAAAAGATGGTCATTATTTCATTCATTATGATCCAAAGCAGTGTAGAAGTCTCACTGTAAGGGAAGCGGCAAGATTACAAACCTTCCCTGACAACTATATATTTGAAGGAAACCGTACTAATCAGTATACGCAGGTCGGAAATGCTGTACCTCCATTTCTTGCTCGACAGATCAGTAAAATTGTTTTCTCATTGTTAAAAAAACATTATAGCGATTTATAAAAATTAAATTCCGATGTTCACTCATGAATGACTGAACATCGGAATTGTTGCATGGTTAATAGTCCTAAAAGCGAATTTAAACAATTTCAATAAAAGAACTCTCCCCACGTAACCATTCAGAAATAAGATTAATTACTTTATCTGGATCTTTAGTTGCACCTCTAATACTACATTCCCAGACAACACCTACCCTCCAGTTATTTTCTAACAATAAATTTATTGATTTACTGTCATTAGCTTGGTTGCGTGTTATTTTTTCCTGCCAGAATTCAGTTCTGGTAGCGGGTAATTTAAAAAGACGGCAACCCTTATGACCATGCCAAAAACATCCATTTACAAAAATCACAGCCTTATATTTAGGCAGAACAATATCTGGTTTACCTGGTAGATTTTTTACATGAAGACGAAAGCGGAATCCTTTTTTATGTAGTAATTTACGGATTAGTATCTCAGGTTTCGTATTCCGCCCTTTGATACCCGCCATCATACGACTTCGGGTAGAAACATCGACAATATCTACCATACTTTTCACCCTACTATTTTGCTTCGCACTTTCTACCGATTGATTTAATAATTTAAGTCCGTTTCTTTATTAAAGTGAACCCTACCGGGTTTGTCGGAGACTTTTTATTTAAGTTAGGCCTTATAAATTACTGTGGTATATCTGTTTTATCTTTACCACCCAACCAAACTAAGTATTCATTTTCGATCGCCTGCTTATATGCCCAGTCAGCAACGCGATGTGAACGCTGCAGATCGGTTAGAAAACCTAATTGAGAAATCTCTCGAATAATAGATTGATCAGGCTTTGTTGCACAAACCTAGCATCAAAAGCTTATTCAGCAATATAATTTCAAAATGAATAAGCCTGCCTCTAAAATCTACCGTACAACCAATTGGTCATCCTATAACCGAGCCTTAATTAACCGAGGTAATATTTCCATTTGGTTTGATCCAAAGACTCAGTGGTATGCACAATCACAAGGCAAGCAAGGTCGAAATCAAACCTACTCCGATACAGCGATTCAATGCTGCTTAATGATCAAATTACTATTCCGACTCTCTTTACGTATGGTCACAGGTTTTGTTCAAAGTCTGATTAAACTCTCTGGATTAGATTGGACAGCTCCGGATTATTCCACCCTTTGTCGTAGACAAAAGCATATTGATATTGCGATTAGCTATCAAAAAAGTAGTGATGGACTGCATCTACTCGTAGACTCTACTGGTTTGAAGTTTCTTGGTGAAGGTGAATGGAAACGCAAGAAACATGGGGCTGAATATCGTCGCCAATGGCGTAAGCTTCACATTGCTATAGATGCTAAAACCCTGCAAATACGTGCAGTACAACTCACCACAAATAATGTCAGTGATTCTCAAGTACTCGAAGATTTACTTGCTCAAATTCCCTTGGATGAACCAATTGATTCTGTTTATACAGATGGTGCTTATGACACAAAGCACTGCCGACAAGTCATTTTAGATCGAGATGCACATGCGATCATTCCACCTAGAAAGAATGCAAAGCCTTGGAAGGATCAGCAAGCGAGGTCTATAGAGCGGAACGAATTATTAAAGACAGTCAAACGGCTAGGCAGATCGCTTTGGAAAAAGTGGTCTGGTTATCACCGTCGAAGTTTGGTTGAAACCAAGATGCATTGCATCAAATTATTAGGCGATAAATTAACAGCGCGGAGTTTTCCAAGTCAGGTGAATGAGATCCATGCACGCATGGCAGTCTTGAATAAATTCACAGAATTAGGTCGCCCTCATACCCAAGTTGTCTCTTAAATTTGAGTAGCTTAAGGGAACTCAGCCTTTCAAACCTTTATGCAACAAAGCCCCTCACCGCTGGAAACCTGAACCCCGTTAAAACTTGGCGATGGCGTTCAGCGGATGCTTACACTAAAACGAAAGCAGCCTCACCACAAACAAATGGGATCTGCGAGCGCTTCCATAAGACGATCTTGCAGGAGTTTTATCAGATTACTTTTAGAAAGAAACTCTATAGCTCATTAGAAGAGTTACAGCTTGATCTAGACGGTTGGCTGAAATTCTATAATACTGAACGAACCCATCAGGGTAAGGTGTGCAATGGCAGAACACCATTTGCTACATTACTTGATGGAAAATGTATTTGGGCTGAAAAGAATTTAGCTCAAATTTAACCTGACAGTCTTAAGCAAATATCGGTAACTGTCAGATCAGGTTTGAGCTAGTACAGCATTTAAAATTGATAGTTTGGAGCTTCTGCTTGTATAGTCATCCACTGCCATTGAGTAAATTCATCTGCATTCGCTGGACCGCCAATGCGTGTACTATTTCCAGATGAACCATACCCGCCAAATGGATTTAAAGTTTCATCACTCACAGTTTGATCATTTATATGCAATAGACCAACTTTTAGCTGTTGCCCTAATTTCATACCGCGACCAACATTAGAGGTAATAATACCTGCCGATAGCCCATAATCCCCCATATTTGCTAAATCTATAGCTTCTTGGTCTGTTGAAAATGGAATTAATACAGCTACTGGACCAAAAATTTCTTCACTAAAAATAGGATTATCTTGTTTGACTGCAGATAATACGCTTGGCTCAAAAAAGGCGCCTTTAGAGTTTCCACCAATTTCTAGTATTGCTCCATGCTCTATTGCATCATTAACTAATTGTTTAACTCGCAGGCTTTGCTTTTCATTTATTAATGGCCCAATTGTTACATTTTCTTGAGTTGGGTTACCTACAACAAATTCCTTAACTTTCTCAACAACCTTATTTTTCAATTCTGTATAGATATTCTGATGAATCAGTATCTTTCCTGATGTCATACAAATTTGTCCCGAATGAAGAAATGCACCCCAAACAATATTTTTAGCAGCTAATTCAATATTAGCATCTTCCAAAATTATAAGTGAGTTTTTACCACCTAACTCAAGTGATACTTTTTTTAAAGTTTTACCTGCATTTGCACCAATAGTACGGCCTACTGCTGTTGAACCAGTAAATTGAATACTATTTATATTAGGATCAATGGTTATAGCCTCTCCAGTTTCAGCATTGCCAGGTAAAACATGCAGTAACCCCTTAGGCAAACCAGCAAGTTCAAAAATTCTTGCAATAGCATAACCACTGCATACTGCAGTGCGCTCATCCGGTTTAAGGATGACAGCATTACCAAAAGCCAAGGCTGGTGCAACAGCACGTATAGCTAAATATAATGGAAAATTAAATGGAGAAATTACGCCTACCACACCTAATGGAAGACGTTTGGCAATACTAACCTTTCCATTCGAAGTTGGGAGAACGGTTCCTTGATCCATGCTTGGCAAAGCAACGCAATTTTTTAAAACCTGTAAGGCAATATTAACTTCAAAATTAGCTTTCAAACCAATAGAACCGCTTTCTTTGACAATCCACTCTACTAATTCAGCCTGATGTTCAACTACAATTTCTACAGCTCGTTCAAATACAGTTTGCCGTTCTTGATAGCTTAGAGCCCACCAATCCTTTTGCGCTTTTTGGGCTTGCTTCCCTGCTTCAATAACATTGTATTTATCGGCATATCCAATTTTACCAAGCGTTTCACCCGTTGCAACTTCTTCAACGCTATAATGATTTTCTGTATCAAACCAAGTACCATTAAATAATTTTCCATTCCAAATCGATTGAGGGATTAATGACATAATAATTTCCTAACATCCTGTTAAATAAAAGTAATACTCTGTTTCACCATCAGATAACAATGAAACATTAATTATCAATTAAAAGTTTCAAATAGTTTAATTGGCACTTTCCAATCCGACCTTACCAGCGACAGTTGATTCAATTTTCTCTATTTGGTCATCAGGTTTAAATTCATTTTCACCTTCATATTTTGGTAAAGCTGAATGAAATGGGCAGCCTGTAAATTTTGGATCATCTTTGTATAGAGCCGAAAACTGTGCAGGAAATTTTTTATCCAAATCACGAATTTTCTGTTTAAAAGTATTTCGTTGCTCGTCACTCATCTCTTCGCGCATTTCAATAAAACTACGCGGAGGATCATCCTCAAATGTATCTTTATGCCAAAGGATAAAGGCAAGCATTTTAGGAAGGATTTCTTGCGCCATTGGTAAAGGAGGATCAATTTGCATTGTTTTCAAAGTCGACGGTAAAGCAAGGCTACGAATTAATTGATGACCTAACCAATGTAATTCTTCAGGG
This sequence comes from Acinetobacter sp. 129952, assembly GCF_056642055.1. The sequence continues at coordinate 71,078 of NZ_JBWVSU010000007.1, forward strand.
AAATGACGTTGAACAAATTGTTCATAAATTGCTGATGCAATTAAATTCCCTTGTTCAGGCTGAGGTCTTGGCGTATTTTCGAGGTCTTCACAAAAGCGAATGCAACCTTCAAAATCTTCTGGGTATCCCTCTACTGGTATATTATTTTCCGCTCGAAATAACTTGCACATTTCCCCCCAAAATTTATGAGAAGCTATTTTTTCATTTTCCGAGACTCCAGGTAATCCTAGGCGAAGTCGAAAGCGATGACCTAATATCGCTGAGAAAGCACAAACATAAATATAGTCTTCTTGATATGAAAAGTTTCCAGGATATTTCTTAGCCCAAAATGCATGCAAGTTATTAATTCCTTCCACAGATTTTTTTGTGCGTTCATCATGAGGGCCATACCACCACCATAAAGCATTTGTGCTTTGAGTTTGTTCTACCCGAGAGTTAGCCCGTTCTACAACTTTCCCGCCTTTATCTCGCCAGACAACTTCTGACCCCCATTCCGTAACAACAAAATTAGGAAATGTTAAGGCATACATCAAATTAGACATAAACTCACTGGAATCATAACAAGTCGCAAGTTGCCAGATTCTCACATAATCTTTTTCTGGATTTAGTCTCTCAATTTCAGCCCTAATCCATTTTTTTGGCGAACTATTCATAGAAGTATTTCCTATATTTATTGATATCTAGAAAATATTAAAAACACAATTTAGGGAAACTCATTTTTTGTGTTTTAACATTTAATTTCTTAGTTACTATTTATTATGCATAGTAGAAATTAACTCAATAATTTACATACCTAAATTTCATAAGATTTTGATATCATAAAAATCATATTTAGAATGAAAAAATCATTTTTTCATTCTTCCATTTAATTACTTTGGCAAATGAGCAACATCTATAAAATGCTACCCATATTAAATATTACGGGAGAATTGCTTAACATTTTTGAGATACAAACATATATGATGCAATCACACGCGACACTCTTAACTAAACGAAAACGTTTAGTTAAGAGTGATTTTTATACACCTATTAATTAATGTCAAGCTTAATTTGGACAGAAGTGTAGTCTATTTTTTGAATTAATTTACCAAAGCAAAATTAATTGGATCATTACGATATGCGAAAAAAAACTAAGGATAAAGAACTCTTGTTTGTGAAAACTGCAAAAGATTTATTTATAAAACAAGGAATTGGAAGCACATCCATGGAAGCAATAGCAACGGAGGCTGGTGCTTCGAAAGCAACTTTATATAGCTATTTCCCAAGCAAAGAGTCTTTATTTGAAGCAGTTGTTAATGAAGCTGCCATTGGTGCGCGTGAATCTTTTGCATTTGCAAATAAAACAGAAAATCTTGTTGAAGCATTACATCGCTTAGGAATGGCATATTTAGAATTAATGACACGTCCAGATATCATTGCAGTAAATCGATTAATTATTAGTGAATCAGGTCGGCAGCCTGAATTAACTCGAATTTTTTATGAAAATGGGCCACGCAACATACATCTTTCAATATGTGAAACATTGCAAATATTCATTAATAAAAAAATAATAGATATAGCAGATGTACAGCAGGCAGGCATATACTTCAAAGCAATGTGTGATGCTGAACTTGTTGAACGTCAACTTTGGGGGTTAGATGATGCACCTACATCAAATAAGTGTAAAAATTCTGTAGAAAATGCTGTTAAATTTTTTTTAGCAGCATTTTCCTTGAGCCATATCATTAAAGTTAATAATAATTAAGCTGAATTTCACTTTAAAAATTAATAAATCATAGCTTTGCATCACAATCATTCAATATAAATTAAATTTGCCTGATAAAATCATCAGGCAAATTTAACATTAAAACAAATATAACCATCTAAATATAACATTTTCAGAATTTTCAAATCTATTCTCAACTTTAGATTCTTTATGGGATGTTACATAAAATTTATTATTACCATAATCAAGCATAAAAGCTGGCCCAATTGCAAAAACATTTTCTTTTGAATTATCTATAGTTTCGTTATTAATTTTATCCTTTGTTAATTGATGAAGATAATATCCATTTATACCTAAGGTAAGATGCTCCCCCATCTTATATCCTAGATTATAATTAGTAGTTAAAAATTGACCTGATTGCGTATTTCTAATATTATCATCAAGTGGTATGCTACTTGATGGTGAAGTATTTTTAAAATTATAGTAATAATATGGCCTTAAGCTAAGGGAAATATTTTCGTTAAAATTAAATGTCATTGCCGCATATAAAAATATAGATGAAAAATTTGCGCCTGGGTTTATATCTTTATTTTTGTCATATTCACCAACAGGAATTGTAATACCAACACCTAGACGATCAGAAAATATTGGATTGTTTTTAAAATAAATTGGATCATGTTGAATATCTATCCCAATCGTTGGGTCTCCCATACCAAAAGGCTTATCTTTAAGTTGAACAGGACCATTCATATCTGCATCTAAATGTATAAATGGAACAATTAAATCTAAACCTGGATGACCTCCAAGTATTGTCTTTTGAGTATCAAACATATAAACATATTGATTGTTTATTACTGTTGTTTTTAAAGAAGATTTTCCTGGTAAAGCATTATTCCCGTGACTATCTTTCAAGTTGCCTGCATTTGAATAGCCAATATAGGTTTGCCAAATAGAATCATTAGGTTTACCTCCAAACCCATCATAAAAACTGGTTGCTCCTAAATTAATGCCATTAGGTAACGTTACACTCGGGATTGCAGCATAAGACATACTTGTGCAAGTTATAATGTTTAATAGATACAAAACTTTAAAAGATGACTTCATAGAAAAATCCTTATTTCTATACTGAGATTGTTTAATAACAGTGATACTAATCACTTTAAAAAATAAAACTATTTATGTGTGGTATAAACCATCCAAAATAATGAAATATCCATTTAAAAATTATTAGTATTAAGTTAATTCATTTATCACACTTAACTGAACGACACCGTTTGGTTAAGTGTGATTTTTATACAATCCCAACAGAGTGTCAAGAAAAAATTAAAACAATAAATTTTTCTTATAAAGAAGTAAGCGTCCGCTGAACCCCACTTTTTCTAACTCATTAATACCGCGATAGTCTCCACTTAAATTTAAGTGGACACCTATTTATGGATTTAAAGACAGTTATAGACAGTGCACCAACGCTAAAAAAGCCCCGTCGAACCTTCACAGCTGAATTTAAACATCAACTTATTCAGCAATGCCAGCAGCCAGATACATCAGTGGCCAAGGTAGCAATGCAACATCAGATCAATGCCAATCTGCTACATAAATGGATTCGTCAGTCCAGATCAATGCCCCCTGCATTAAAAACCCCATCCATTCCACAGACTGACTTTCTTCCGGTTATTCTTCACCCGACTCCAGTCAAACAAGAAGCACCTCTACCACCTGTGCCAGAGAAGAAAGCTGTCGCTCATATCAGGATTCCATTACATGAGGCACCAAGTTCCGCAAGGGATCAGATGATCGAGATCGACTGGCCGGTGGAGTCAGTAACTGAATTACTGTTGCTGATCCAGGGTTTGACTCAATGATTCGTATTGATGAGATCTGGTTGTCTACCCAGCCGATGGACATGCGTGCAGGGATGGATACAGCCATGGCTCAGGTGCTGAGAGCCTTTGGCTACATCAAACCGCATTGCGCTTACCTGTTCTGTAATAAGCGTGGCCATCGTATGAAAGTGCTGGTGCATGATGGACTGGGTATCTGGCTGTGTGCCCGGCGGCTGGAACAGGGGAATTTCCACTGGGCTAAAGTTCACCAGGGTGAAAGTATGGCGATCAGCCCGGAGCAGTTACAGGCACTGATCCAGGGTTTGCCCTGGCAAAGAATCGGACTGCAGCAAGTGGTAACAATGCTCTAAACCAGGCTCATCCATTCTGCTATTCTCCAAACGTTCTATTTCCTCTGCATCATGACCTCAGGCATACTGTGGTCATGAATACGCTGCCTGATTTAAGCCAACTGACCCATGAACAACTGCTGGAATTTACCAGACAGTTGGCGATGCAGCATCAGTCTCTGGCACAATCTAAACAACAACTGGAACAATCAAATCAGCAATTAGATGCCAGAGTTCAACATCTTGAAGTCACCAATCAGCCATTAGATTCTAAAGTTCAACATCTTTCTATTCTCAATCAAAAATACGAGCATGAGCTTGCACTATTTAAACAGCATAAATTCGGCAGTAAAAACGAACATCTAACCGCAAAACAAATCCATCTCTGGGATGAAGCGGTTGAAGAAGATATTGCAGCGGTTGATCTGGAACTGGAACGACTGAATGCAGATAAAACCAATGCAGCTGCACAGAAAGCCCCAGTCAACAAACCTAAACGTCGACCACTGCCAGATCATCTACACACCATCCGTATTGAGCATGAACCTGCATCAACCCAATGTGCTTGTGGATGCCAACTCCGGCGTATCGGCGAAGATGTCAGTGAAAAACTGCATTTCAGACCGGCACAGTTCTATAAGGAACAGCATATCCGTGGCAAATGGGTCTGTGATCAGTGCGACACCCTGACTCAGCAAGCGATGCCAGCCTATGTGATTGATAAAGGCATTGCTTCACCTGAACTGCTCAGCCATGTGTTGGTATCGAAGTATGCCGATCATTTACCGCTGTACCGTCAGCGCCTGATCTATCAGCGGGCGGGTATTGATTTATCCAGATCAACGTTATCTGACTGGATTGGCCGCTGTGGGGTGGAACTGGAACCTCTGGCCAATGCCTTAAAACAGGTGGTACTGCAACAGCAGGTGATCCATGCAGATGAAACACCGGTGACGGTCATGCAGATGGGTGAAAATGAGAAAAAGCCCAAAAAAGGTTATGTCTGGGCCTATGCCAGCACACAGTACAATCCAGTTCAGGCAGTGATCTATGACTTTCAAGATAGCCGTTCTGGCCAGCATGCTGAAGACTTCCTGAAAGGCTGGCAGGGTCATTTGGTCTGTGATGATTACAGTGGTTATAAAGCACGCTTTAGATCAGGTCAGGTCATTGAGGTGGGCTGCATGGCACATGCACGTCGTAAATTCCATGAACTACATGTGACCAAGAAAAGTCAGGTCGCTGAACAGGCATTAGTGCTGATTCAGAAATTATATGCGATAGAAGCAGAATTAAGAAAAAAGATGGATGGTACAGCGGAAGACCGCTGCGAATACCGACAACAGCATAGTCAACCGGTCATGCAACAACTATATGAATGGCTCAACCAACATCAGCTGACGGTGCCATCGAGTTCTCCAACCGCCCGGGCGATCAATTACAGCCTAAAACGTTGGACTGCTTTAAGCCGCTATCTGGATGATGGCAATCTACCCATTGACAATAATTGGATAGAGAACCAAATGCGTCCCTGGGCCTTGGGGCGTAAGAACTGGCTATTTGCAGGTTCGCTGCGCAGTGGTCAACGAGCTGCCAATATCATGACTTTAATCCAGTCAGCAAAGCTGAATGGCTTGGATCCGTATGCCTATTTAAGTGATGTGCTGAAAAGGTTGCCAACACATAAAGTGCCCCAAACAGAAGAATTACTACCTCACCGCTGGAAACCTGAACCCCGTTAAAACTTGGCGATGGCGTTCAGCGGATGCTTACTGTATATCTACTTTCTAACTCATCTCAAAATAGTCTCACCATAAAAACACTTAACGACCTGTTTACTATAGAGAAAAAACCATTAAATGCTTCTGGTAAGAATAATGTAGATATTCTTCTAAGTGAAGAAATATCTAATATTATCAAGGCATATATCCTTGTTTCTTGACAAAATGAAATATTATTATTAAAAAAAATTGAACATTAAATCCAATTAACTAATTTCTAACTTTCAAGTCAAAAAAGCCTTAATAATATGAGGCTTTTAATTTCAGAGATTTAATATTTAATAATCATGCAATGATAATTTTCCATACGATTGAATTTTTTCAAACTCTTCCTCATGTTGTTCAAGTAGTCTCTCCAATACAAAACATTGCTTTGAAGATAAATCCTTAACCTTTAATCCAGCTGCTTTTAGAATACCTTTTTCCTTAAATCCAACTTGATGCTCTTTCTCTAGATACTGTAAAAAATCTCTCCAGAAATATTTATCTATAGAATTTATTTTGTTCTGAATAGATATAGTATCAGCTATTTTCTGTTTATGGTTTGCTTCATCTACGATTAATTCAGCCTTTTCTTTATCAATTAATTCCTTAATAAACTCTGAAGTAATAAATTTATCAAGTTTTTGTGATTCAGCTATAATCGTACCCCAACAAGCATCTTTCTTAGCCCATTCTGAAGTATTATTTGTTGTACGAGCTTGGTTTGGGCTGGTCAGAATATTATTTATCTCCCTAGTTAGTTCAACTAGAACTTCTTCGAAGTTAGCGGAGAGACACTGCTCCTTCCACATTCTTAAATAATCAATTTTTTTACTATTTTTCTTTAAAAAATAAGATAGATATGCAAGCGTATAAATAACAATATTAGCTCTATAACCATTTGTATACCATTCTTGAACTGATACTAGCTTTTCAGTTTGTTTAAAAATGATCGCTCGAGCCACAATTTTTTTAAAGTAATAATCATTTACCTTGCCCTCTGCCTCCATTTTTTCCAGTTTTTAGAAATATATTCAGAGAATTTAGCAAAGTTCTTTTGTGCTCCCATATTTACCCATTTAGGCTCAGGGCTATCCCATATCATCATATATTTTGCTAAATCTGTCTTAGTAAAAAAGCTGCGTTTTGGGATACTTAATTTTTAATAAATTACGGTTTCCACTTGCCAACATTTCATTATATTGCCTACGTGAACGCTCATAGAACCATCCCGAGTCCCTCAGAACTGTTTTTGTTGGTGGTGCCCATAACTTTCTTGATAATTCTTCAATCTTAATATGATAAGGATGATTAGCAGAAAGGTCTGAAACATTCACTTTATTCTGGGTATTAGCATATTCAGAAATTTTAGGAATTATCTTCTCACTTTGACTGTCAGAAACTATAGTTAGCTTCATCTGGACAAATATCTTAGAAAGGTCTGCCTTATCCTTTATTTTTGCTTTTGCTAAAGAAGCAGTAGTTTGTCCACCATTTACTATTTGCAAGTCAACTATTCGTGAAATAAAGCTTCGTCCTTCCTTATAAATAATTTCTATATCAGATGCTGTAGCAGTAATACCGTTATTATAAGAAAAGAAATATTCTGGTTCATGTAAAATAGTATTTCTGATTCCTTTATTAACTCCTCCTTTTGCTTGTAAAAAGCTACGTACATTTTGCTCTAGCAATCTTGCTCCATAATCATTATATAGATCAGCAAGAATATCACCTGGACAAATTACCAGATAAGAAGGTAAAGCTGTATCACCTAAATGAGCATGTAGACAGTCTAATGGTAATTGATAATTTTTAACAAAATCAATCTCCAAAGCTGAACCGTACCGGGTTTGTCGGAGACCAAACTTTCTGAGATGAGACGCATTGCTTCGCAAGACGTAGCGAAGCGTAGTGATCCGATGAAAAACCTAAATATACCCCTGAAATCAGAGATAGAGCGGTTCAATTATTGATTAAATTTGAAAAAGATTATCCATCGAATTGGGCTGTGATTGCGCCTAAAATTGGTTGCACTCCTGAAACTTTACGAGTTTGGTATCAAAAATATTTAGATCAACAAAATTCAATTAAAGTACAGCAACTTCCATATCAAGAACGTATTAAACAGCCCGAACGTGAAAATAAAGAAGTGCAACGTGCGAATGAAATTCTCCTTAAAGCAGCCACTTTTTTCGCCTAGGTGGAGCTCGAACGCCCACACAAATAATGCTGGATTTCATCCATAACAATAAAGACCTATATGGCGTTGAGGCGATTTGTAAGATTTTTTCCGATCGCAGCTTCTACCTATTAATTTAATTAAAAATGGGGGTATTACCCCTAGTTCTAGTTGATGGGAAGCTTCGCTTCGCAAGGGAACATCAAACTAAGCGAGATCTACATGATTTGCATCATGCTGAATAAATTAAACGAATTTGGAAAGAAAGCTCCGGGCGTTATGGCATTTTAAAAACATCAGACAGCCTATCTAAGAGATTATTTATTGGTCTACTATGATAAGACTAACCCGTTAAGCTAGGTGGCCTAACTTAAATAAAAAAGTCTCCGACAAACCCGGTACAGTTCACTTGAATATCCCATGTCTTATAGTGTATTAAATATTTGAGAACTTAGCTATAGTTTGTAATTTATATTTTTTATAAATAAATCAACCACATACTCAACCCAAATACTAATTTCACTATCAGAAATCGTATAGTTGGTATGTGTTAGACATTTAAGATGCGCATCACTTCGTAATAATGCCAAAAATATATTTGCTGCTATATCAGCAGAAGAACTTAACTCAATCTCTTTATTCTTTTGAGATTTCTCAAGATAACCCGCAATAATATTTGCAAGCCGTTGCGGCCCAACTTCAAAGAATTTTTCGGATAACTCTGGAAATCTTACTGCTTCCGCAATACAAACCCTAAAAAATGCCAATCCTGAATGCGACAAGATAAAACAAAGATAGGTTTTCCCCATCTCGGTTAAAGCTGACCGTAAATTTTCCGCTTTTGTCTCAACTAAAATAATTTGCTCTTGCATGTTTGTGCATTGTCGTTCAATGACCGCGGCGAACATCACTTCTTTATTTTTATAGTAGCCATACATGGTGGCTTTTGAAACACCCGCCTCTTTTTGAATCATATCTGTTGTTGTGCCACTAAAACCATGCGTCAGAAAAAACTTTGTTGCTGCATCCAAAATTTTTTGATCTTTTTCATTGGTTTTAGTTGTTACAGACATAGTGACCTTATAAAAAATTGAGCGACTTCATTTGTAGTGTAACTCATCGAAAAGTTCAAAATCGAGAATTGACGGCAATTTAATTAAAGAGTAGAGTACCGATCGGTACAGTACAGTAAATATCTGCTCGGTGCAATGAATTGATGCTTAAGATTTAAGGTAAAAGATGAATACAAAACCACTCATCGGTTTAGCAGGTGCAATATTTGCTGCAATGACTGTTGAATTTAATAACCGAATTACCAGCATTACCTTAGTCGACATTCGTGGCGCGATGGGAATTAGTGTCGACTCTGGTTATTGGGTCAACAGTATTTACGCGAGTGCCATGATTATTGGCATGATTCTGTCTACCAGTTGGGCGGTAATTTTTTCTATGCGCAGAGTTCTGCTTTTTGCCATAGGACTTTGCCTCTTTTCTAGCGTTTTAATTCCTTTTAGCCCAAATATCGAAATATTTTATTTACTACGGGGCTTACAAGGACTCGCCAATGGCTTAACCATTCCTTTATTAATGGCATGTGCACTTAGATTCCTAGGACCTGAAATTCGTCTATGGGGCTTGGCCTGCTATGCATTAACAGCAACTTTTTTCCCAAACTTAAGCGCTGCGCTTGCTGCCTTTTATTTGGATGTGATTGGTTGGAAGATGATATTTTTCCAAACCATTCCTTTTTGTGCTTTAAGTGCTGCACTGGTTTATTTTGGGATTCCCCAAGATCCGTTAAATTACTCAAGAATAAAAACTTACGATTGGACTGGCGCGATTCTAGCCATTATTAGTTTGGGAAGCCTTAGTACCATGCTTTTGCATGGCAATCATTTGGACTGGTTCCATTCAAAATTGATTTGTGTTTTGGCTTTAATTAGTGCGATTACTTTACCTTGGTTTTTTATACATGAATGGCGTTATCCGTCGCCCTTAATTAAGCCGCAAATGCTCGAAATACGAAATTTTGCATATGCTGTTTTCGCTCTCTTTTGCTTTGTCATTATTGGTATGTCTACCAGCACATTGCCACTGAATTACCTCAGTGCTGTGCATGGCTATAAACCGACCCAGACCATGTGGATTGGCTTACAAATTGCCGCATTACAATTTATCTATATTCCTATTGTTGTGAAGCTTTTAAATCAAGCTTGGGTGGATAGCCGATATGTACACGGGTTTGGCTTACTTCTGGTTATTGCTGGTTGCCTAGGTGCAAGTCAACTTGATACTACATGGAATCAAGATCAGTTTTATTTCTGGCATGCAATCTCATGTTTAGGACAAACCTGTGTAGTGCTCTCGCTCTTAATGATGGGGACAAACAGTGTTCACCCAACTATGGCAATTTATGCATCCCCTATGATTAATACCCCGCGTGCTATTAGCGGTGTACTGGGTGTTTGTATTTTGGACTGGGTCAATCGAGTTCGCGGTGAATATCATTCAACCCGGCTGATTGAAAATACTGCCCAACATGTTTTCCAAAATATTCAAGGCCCTGTTATTAACCCACTGACTCCCCCTGTGCTCACCGCAAATGGTGCAGATCGTGTTTCAGGTGGTTTATCTGCTCTCAACTCTGCGATTCAAGTGCAACAATCAGTTTTAGTTATTAGCAATCAATATCTCATCTTAGCTGGCCTTACCGCTATTTTGTTCATTGTTATGTTGATTTTGCCAGTTCGAACTTATCCGCCACGCATTGCTCTCATTAAGTTAATGAATAGTCATAACTCAGGAAAATCTTTATGAGTACTCTCGAAGCCCAAAACACCACCCATACCGAGCCACCCAAGTTAACCAAGGTGCAATATCTCAAAAAGCATTGGGTTATGGTTATTGCATTCATTATTGTCTTAGCATCTATTTTGTGGGTTTTAAAACTTATATTTTTACCATCTTCGATTATTGAAACAGACGATGCGCGTGTAGATGTAGAGTACTCAACTATTGCCCCAAAAGTGTCAGGTAATATTGAGGAAATTTACATTAAAGATCATCAGACCGTAAAAAAAGGCCAACTTTTAGCGCGGATTGATGCACGTGACTATCAAGCTGCTTTGGCTGAGGCTGAATCTAATTATGCAAAAGCACAAGCTGACCTGAGTGAAGCGATGCTCGCAGTGGATAGACAACCCACTGTTATTCGAGAAACTGAAGCACAACTTAGAAAAGTAGAAGCCGGAATTAAACTCACCAAAGACAACACGGCGCGTTATGAGCAGTTGCAGGCACTTGGTGCTGAATCTAGATTGATTACGCAACAGTCAAAGACCACATTGACTGAACAATATGCCGACTTAGACAGCAGTAAAGAAAAAGTGATTGATGCACAGTATCAGCTCAACCAATACAAGATTCAGGTACAAGCCAAACAAGCTGCTCTTAAACAAGCACAAGCCGCACTTGATAAAGCAAAACTGAATTTGAGCTATACAGAAGTTCGTGCGCCTATTGATGGCATGATTGGTCAAAAGTCAGCTAACTTAGGTAACTTTGTGAGTGCTGGTAATCCATTAATGGTGATTGTGCCTTTAGACCAAGTGTATGTAGAAGCCAACTTCCGTGAAATTGAGTTAAAAAAGATCAAGATTGGACAACCAGTTAATGTCTATGTAGATGCTTATAACGTTGAATTAAAAGGTGTGGTAGACAGCTTTTCTCCTTCTACTGGCGCATTTTTCTCTCCGATATCTGCAACCAATGCAACTGGTAATTTTACCAAGATTGTTCAACGTCTTCCTTTACGAATCAAGCTTCTTGAAAATCAAAAAGAAGTTAAATTATTACGCCCAGGTTTATCTGTTTTAGTCTCTATAGATACAATTCAAAAGTAAGCGTCCGCTGAACCTGAACCGTACCGGGTTTGTCGGAGACCAACTTTCCTGCGATGAGAAGCGCATCGCTTCGCAAGGGAACATCGAGCAAAACGAGATCTACATGATTTTCATCATGCTAAGCAAATCAAACGAATTTGGAAAGAAAGTTCGGGCCGGTATGGCGTTCGTAAAGTCTGGCAACAACTGCAACGAGAAGTTATGTTATTGCGCGCTATACAGTTCTCGATTGATGCAAAATCTTGAAATACAAGGTGTATGGCGTGGTAAGAATACAGATATGGTGCTTGATGCGCTGAGTTATGTGTCGTCTTTTGAGCTTGAAGCAATGTACGATTATAAGATTAACCCGTTAGGTCAGGTGGCCTAACTTAAATAAAAGTCTCCAACAAACCCGGTACGGTTCAGAAATGCTTTGCCCTACCCATGATATCCCCCTGATAAAAATTGCTGGTCACAGGCTCTGTAAATTGTGTGCTAAAGAAATCGTCCATCATTCTCATATGGCTTATGAGGACGAATTAAAACAGCGCTTATTGCACCAGAAAATCAGAAATTTAGGGCTTAATAAACGCTACCTAGAATGCGGTTTTAAAAATTATGTAATCACATGTCATGAACAAGACAATGCAATCAAACTATGCCAAGCCTTTGCACAACAGATTATTTCTGGTCATTCACCCAATCTATTACTTATCGGCACATCTGGTACAGGTAAAACCCATCTAAGTGCCTCTATCCTTCGCAACATCCTACATAATAGTGTGAAATCTGCACGCTATTACACCAGTGCGGAAATTGCTCAAAAAATGATGGATACCTGGTCTGATTCGTCTCATTCTGAAAAAGAATTAATCGACCATTTCTCCAGTTTTGATCTATTAGTAATTGATGAGTATGGCTTACATGATCGCCATGAGAAGCGCTTAGAAATGGTACATAAAGTTTTATATAGCCGTTATGACAATATGAAGTCTACGTTGCTTATTTCTAATTTGACATTACAGAGAATGAAGCAAGATTTAGGAATTCGTTTATGGTCGAGATTACACGAAAACAATTTAAATATAGTGCCTTGTTATTGGAAAGATAATCGTCTTAATTATATCTAAATTCAAAATAAAGGTAGCTGCTTGCTACCTTTATTATCATTAAACTAAAAATTTAGATTTTCTATTTTCCCAGAAATCTGCAAACTAGTTCTATGAATTTTGTCACTTATATTTTTTAAATTATCTATACTTTTTTCTGGAACTACTATACTAAAACTTCCAATTAATTTATTTTTAAAAAAGATTGGTGAGGCAATACCATAAACACCAATATCTAATTCGCTATAAGTAATACAGACTTTATTTTTTCTTATTTCTCTTAAATATTTATAAAAACTATCATACGATTTATGTTCTGTAATTTTTAAAATTTCCATAGAGTGCTTATTATATATCTCCCATATTTTATCATCATTTAACCACGCTAATATTGATTTAGATGTAGCCCCTTTAAATATATCCATAGTTTTCCCTCTTTCATAACTTATATTAAAATCACAATCACCCCCTTTAACCTGGTGTACACAAAGTACTTTATCCTCGCCATATAACCGAGATAAAACAACTACTGAATCCTTATATAAATTAGATATTTCCATCATTAAATTTTCAGCCGATTTAATTAAAGGATCATTTTCACGAATATTACGATCTAACTCAATAATTAAAGAGCCAAGAACATAATTAGATGGAGTTTTCTTTTCTAGAAGCCCTATAGATTCGAAATCAGATAAATACCTATAAGCAGAAGCAGCAGATAAACCTAGTTCTTTTTTTACTGTTTCTACATCTATAAAAGTACGAGTTTTAAATAGACCTAGCAACTTTGAAAAATTATGTAACTTTGTCATGAGTAGTACACCAAAACAAACTATTGTTTTTAAAAAATTTTTAAAAAAAAATTTTTAAAACCTAAATTTATGTAAACTTTTTATAGCATTTTTCTCAACATATAAGAATTAAAATTTAAGTAGAAAATATTTCATTCAAAATCCCTGCAAACAAAACATTGGATTAAAAAGGAACTTTTTATGAAAGAGATTGGTGCACGTTTGAAGAAGCTTACTTTAAGCTCAACAACTCCAGAGAAACTTGCCGAATTTTATGCTCAAGCCTACAAACTTGATCTCTTAAAACAAGATAATCACTTTATATGTCAGAAAGAACAAGTATTATTGGAATTTATTCCTGGAGAATCAGGGCAATTAGTCCAAGTGGATTACATTTTTAATCATTATAGAGATTTTGAAAACTATAAATCATATTTAAAGGAAAAAATTGAGATAAATAATATCTCTGATAATGAATTTACTATTAATAATCCACTAGGACATATTGTAGGTTTTAGCTTTAATGAATATGAAAAAACTCATACCAATAAATCTCCTCGGTTACAACATTTTGGAATACGTGCTGTAGATATCGACTCTCTCAGTAATTTTTATGAGCATGTTTTAGGATTTACCATTTCTGATCGCGTATATAACGAGCAACAAGAACTTACTGCTATTTTTATCAGAACTGACCAAGAGCACCATTCTTTTGCAATTTTTAAATCACCCATTAATCGTTTTGACCATTTTTCCTGTGAGGTGCGTGATTGGACAGAAATGAAGACGTGGGCAGATCATATGGCCAAATGCTCTATTGAACTTGCATGGGGAATAGGTCGCCATGGTCCTGGCAATGATACATTTTTCATGATTAAGGATAGTGATGGAAATATGGGAGAAATTTCGGCAGAGCTTGAACAATGTTCACCAGGTCGTCCAGTTGGCATTTGGAAACATCACCCTCTAACGCTCAATCAATGGGGCGTTGCGATTATGCGCTGTTAATTTTCAATATCACTCAACATATTCGTAAAAGGGAAAAGTATGGAAACTATAAATACCGAAGTTTTAATAGTCGGTGCAGGACCAGTAGGATTGATGTTGGCAAATATGTTGGCATCTTATGGCGTAAAGACCATAGTTATTGAAATAAATGCCTCCTATGAAGTTGAACCACGTGCAGTCTCAATTGATGATGAAAGTTTAAGAAGCTTACAACAAATAGGTCTTGCTAAAAAATTCTCAGAACAAATTGTTTTAGGGTATGGAGTCCAGTATTACGACTGGAATAATAAACCGCTCGCAGAAATTATGCCTGCTAATGAAGAATATGGTTATCCAAAACGTAATGCATTTCGTCAGCCGGATTTAGTTAAACTTCTAGCTGATCATTTGAATACCCAAAATAATGCATCTATTAAATTTGGTCATCAACTTATAGATATTCAAGAGACTAGTAATTCTGTTATTTGTGAAGTTCAGAATACGAATCAAGAATCAATTAAAATTCATGCTAAGTGGCTTGTAGGATGTGATGGGGGTAGAAGTTTTACTCGTGACTCAATAAACGTTGTTTTAGAAGGTCAAACATATCCACAAAAATGGCTGATTGTTGATTTAGATGATCGAAAAAGTAGCTTAAAACACACTAAAACCTACTGTGATCCTTTAAGACCTGCTATTCGCCTACCAGGACCAAATAGAACTTTAAGATATGAGTTTATGTTACATCCTACTGATAAAGATCAGGATGTATTGCGTGAAGATGTTTTTAGAAATTGGATACGTGCAAGGGTTCCTGAAGACTCAAGATTACCCTTAGTACGCAAAGCTATTTACGGCTTTCATGCTCGTGTTGCCTCTTCTTGGAAAAAAAATCGAATTCTATTAGCAGGTGATGCAGCACATCTCACTCCTCCTTTTGCAGGACAAGGTTTAAACAGTGGAATAAGAGATGCGACGAACCTAGCATGGAAGTTGGCCGGAGTCTTACATTGGGGGCTCGATGAAAACGTAATTGACTCTTATGAATCAGAACGTAAACCGCATGCTGCAGCACTTATTAAAATGGCATTGCAAATCGGCACTTTTATGCAACCTAAAAATAAATTTAGCGCCATCTTAATGCAAAATAGTTTAAGGGCCGCTTGTTTCGTCCCTACATTCAAAGACTATATTTTACAGCTCAAATTCAAACCTAAACCACATTTCCAAAATGGATGGTTTATCAATAATGGGCCGCATAAATATGCTCAATTAGTTCCACAGCCTAAAGTTACTGACTTACATGGTAACACTCAGTTATTAGATGAATATTTAGGGAATGGATTTGCTGTAATTGGCTGGGCAAGTCAGCGATATTTTGACTCCATAGAAGAGTTAGTACCTAAAAATGTACCTATAAAGTTTCTTGCTTTACTAAATGAAAAGAATGACTGCAGGCATATGAAAGTTCCTGATCAATTCATTCTAATTCGTGATGATTCAGGATCAATAGCAAACCTTTTAGAGAAATTAAAAGCTGAAGCCTTAGTTATCCGCCCTGATCGGTATAGCTATCAAATTGTTCAACCAACAGAGCTATTCGCAGGTAAAAAGACAGTAACAGCAACAGAGATAGTTACTGCATAAACATTAATTGTGTATACGAAGGGAAAATTAAATGAAATTAGCAAGTTTTACTCATGCTGGTAAAGAATCATATGGCATTTATACAGATGATGGAATTATTGATTTGAAGCCTCAATTTGGCTCTGAGTTTCCTGATTTAAAAAATGCTTTAGAAGAAGAAGCACTTAAGCGCATTAAAGAATATGCTGCTTCTGCATCAATTTCATATTCGCACGCAGAAGTTACTTTACTTCCTGTTATCCCAAACCCAAGTAAAGTGCTTTGCATTGGCCATAACTACGAAGCACATCGTATTGAAACCAATCGAGCTAAAACAGATTATCCATCTGTATTTATGCGTTATGCAGACTCCCAAACTGCTCACCTTCAACCTATTATTAAGCCAATTGAATCTGACATGTTGGATTATGAAGGCGAAATTGCTGTTGTCATTAGCAAACAAGGGCGTCGAATTAAAGAAAGTGAAGCATGGGATTATGTAGCAGGCTATAGCTGTTATAACGATGGTTCTGTTCGTGACTGGCAATGGCATACCCAACAATTTGGCCCAGGAAAAAATTTCTCTCAAACTGGTAGCTTCGGACCTTACTTAGTAACTAAAGATGAGATTGCTAATGGTGAAGTCCTAACAGTCAAAACAATACTGAACGGAGAAATCATGCAAGAAGGAGATACATCAATGATGTTATTTCCAATCCCTAAATTAATCGAATATTGCTCAACTTTCATTACTTTGAACCCTGGGGATGTAATTGTAACCGGAACCCCTGCGGGTGTAGGTGCAAAACGCAATCCGCCTGTATTCATGAAAGAAGGAGATCAGGTCGAAATCCATATCGACAAAATTGGCGTACTACGTAATACGATTTCAGTTGGCTAATTAGTGCTTAATTTTATTATAAATATCTGAAATACAAAAAGGAGGAGACAAGATGTCTCTAAGAAACATGGATGTTCAAGAATTTATTGATTCTATTCGCTTTGGTTTTACTCAAAAACTTTTACTCCTATTATGTTTTATCATTGTTGCTCTTGACGGGTTTGATACTGCATCAATTGGTTTTATTGCTCCCGTTTTAAAACAAGACTGGGGCGTAAATCCTGGACAATTAGGAGCCCTATTTGCGGCTGGTCTTATTGGATTAACCTTCGGAGCTCTCCTTTTTGGTCCACTGGCAGATCGATTGGGTAGAAAAAAGATTCTACTTATTTCTGTTCTTTTTTTCGGATTAGGCAGTCTATTATCCGCTTTTTCTCCAAATATGCTCTCTCTAATTATATTAAGACTCATCACTGGGATTGGGTTAGGCGGTGCAATGCCCACAGCAATCACTTTAATGTCTGAATATAGCCCAAGTACAAAAAAATCAACATTTGTCACTCTTATGTTCTGTGGATTTACGATTGGTTCCGCACTTGGTGGCATACTTTCAGCTCAACTTATTCCATTTATAGGTTGGCGTGGAATTCTCATCTTAGGAGGAGTATGTCCACTAATTTTATTACCAGTTTTCTATATTTTTATTCCTGAATCTCTTCGCTTTAAAGTATTAAAAAAGCATCCAAAACATCAAATTGATGCACTAATTAAAAAATTATCGCCAACAATTTCTACATGCCCTCAGCTACATGCAAATGTAGAAGAAAAAATTAATTCATCTGTAAGAGACTTATTTAATTCAAAATTTGCTTTTAGCACTATATTAATCTGGATAGTTTATTTTATGAGTCTAATGACTATTTACTTAATATCTAGCTGGCTACCAACACTTTTAACCAATATTGGTCATTCATTAAAAAGTGCCTCTATGATTACAGCCGTTTTCCAAGTAGGAGGAACTGCCGGCTCTATTCTCTTGGGTTATCTAATGGATAAGATGGGTGGAAATAGAATTTTATCCACGTCATATATATTAGGGGCTATCTTTGTTGTATTTAGCGGTTTATTCAGTCATCAACTAATCTTGTTAATATTAACTATGTTTGCTGTTGGCTTTTTTATCAGCGGTGGGCAAACAGGCATGAATGCATATTCAGCTAATTTTTATCCTACACACTGTCGAGCTACAGGCGTAAGTTGGGCTAATGCCGTAGGTCGTGCGGGTTCTGTTATTGGTTCATTTATTGGAGGATGGCTAATGGCGTTAGATTTAAATATTACTATGATTCTATCCCTATTAGCTATACCCGCAATCATTGCCTCTTTCTCTCTGTTTATTCTTAATCGTAAATCTCATAAAAATTTATTAGCCATGGAATCTAATTAATACTCAAGATTCTTAATCTTAAAACAGCAAATCTAAGAATAGATAGGATTTGCTGTTTGAGGCAATAAATTTAAATTCTTTTTAAATTTCAAAACTATAACTATTTGAATAAAACGGTCAACTTCCGATTTATTTCTCGAATCTATTGACTTTAATAAAGGTAAATATGAAATTTTTAATAACTATTGTACCGCTAGTATTAGGTGTATGTACTTTTAACAGCCATGCTGGACAGTTTGTAGATGAAACTAAAGTTAACCTAACTGCAAAAAATTATTTTTTTACTCGTGATTATAAAAAAGAATCAGCCTATCCAGCAGCTCGAGATTGGGCACAAGGTTTTATTTTTAAAGCTCAATCTGGCTTTACTGATGGAAAAATTGGATTTGGTATAGATGCCTTAGGCTTAGTCGGAATAAATCTATTAGGCAAAAATACTCATTATGCAACGGCTAATGTCTTACCAGTTAATCAGAATAATGAACGTCCGCATACTACAGGTGAATTTCGGCTTACAGCAAAAGCAAAAATGAGTGAAACAACATTACAAGCTGGAACATTGACCCCAATGTTCCCCGTATTATTTTCTTCACCCACTAGGCTATTTCATCAAAATTATCGAGGAACACAAATAAAAAGCAATGAAATTAAAAATTTAACTTTAAATGCAATTTATGTGGATCGTGTTAATCAAAGAGATTCCACAAACTTCGAGTATTTGCAATTAGCAAATCCAAATGGACGTTTTGAAAGTGCGGCCATATCTTCTAGATTACATATGCTTGGCGGAGAATATAAAGTCAATAATCACTATTCTGTACAATTTTATAATTCAATTTTACATGATATTTATCAGCAAAATTATCTTGACGTAAAGTCAAAAATCCCATTACTTGAAGGTAATTTAAATACAAATGTGCGACTTTTTTTAAGTAAAGATAATGGTGGTGCTTTAGCAGGGACCATCGATAACCAACACTTTAGTGGAAGTTTAGGCTTTACTCAAAACAACCACACTTTCACAGTGGGATATATGCAATCATTTGGAGACTCAGCCTTACCTACACTTTCAGGCACAGAACCATATGTTACCATTGATAGCATGAGTGCAGACTTCATCAACCAAGATGAAAAAGTATATATGTTACGTTATGATTATGACTTCAAAGATACTTCTTTGAATGGCTTTAAAATCATGACCCGTTATACCAATGGATATGATATTAATTTACCTCAATTTCATAAAGATAATTTTAAGCAAAATTCATGGGACATTGACCTAAACTATAAAGTACAAAGTGGAATATTAAATGGCTTAAATTTAAGAGCTCGTTATATGAAATATCGTAATAATATGCCTACAATTGGTATGGCATTTCGCCCAGATGATGAGATAAGAATTAGTTCTGAATATACTTGGGTATTTTAAATTAAATCTATTAATATTTTTTAGGATCTTTCTAAATTTCATAGAGATAGCCACATAAATATACAAGCTAAAGCAACTGAATTTTCTTAGTTCTACTTTAGCTTGTCATAACGTGTAGTAACTCCTCTAAATAGCTTGAGTCTTTCATATGTTTTCTCAACTAAGTACCCGATTTTATATAAGTACCAATCCCTATAATTATTTGTTCAATAGTTTTTTTGATTTCTTTGGAAGATTTGCCGTATTTTCTGTTTTTTCTATCTGTATTGCCAATGAGTTCGAGTCATATCCCTAATTAGCAGAAAGAACGTTGAAATCTGTTAAGTGTATTTTATCAACCTATTGTGCTACAACTTTAACATCATGGGTTATGCCATTATGAGTTATAAAATCAATAGGATTCCCATTCGAATCTACTACCAAATTAATTTTAGAACTGTTTCCACCGATGCTTCTTTAAATAGCCTGATACTTGAGTTTTGTGGAATATTTATGTGCTCAAATATGATTGAGGTCAATAAAAGTCCATTTTTAATCTACCCATTTTTACAATAAATTTAATATTGAACCGTACCGGGTTTATCGATTACCTGATAGTGACTGGACACTGGAAGTGGTAAACCAAAATGGTACTTCTACGGTATGGGATGAAACATTCCCGTCAGATCAGGAAGCTCTATCTGTCGCTTTAGATGGAATTAAAGCCGCAGGCGGTATTCAGGCCTTTTCAGAGCTCAGTGACCTTGAAGCAAAGAACAATATTTTTCCTGAATCCCTTACTCGCCATTAAAAATGAAGCTGCTGGCTTGGATCTGAGTCAGTATTTTCTGGATTCTTAGAACCTGTCGCGATGATAGGTTCACTTCAACCCAAACCCATCTAGTGTTGAAGGGTCAAAATTTTCATCAAACATAAACTCATCTGCTCGCTCTTTTCTTAATGTCGCCAAGGCATAAAAGAAACATTTCTCACATAACTGCAATTCATATCTTTCCTCGTCATGCTTGGAACCATAGCCCCGATAAAGTTCCAAACTCTAGTTTCGTTGATTGGTTGCATACATCACATAAAACATCAGTAATGACTTCTACCTGTTTCAGTTCTTTGATCTCCATATGCAATTCCTTGTAAATCCAACTTAAACATTCTAAATATTTACTAAAAACATAATTCAATAGGGTTTTAATTACCGCTAAAAAGATTAAAAACACTATATATAGTGAAATTTACAATTTAATAACACAATATAGGGTGCGTAACCCTTGACTCCCCTATAAAAAGTACGTGAATATTATAGTTTATTTTTCAGCCACTTGGCATAAATATGGGGAGACATCAGCATATGTCTATAAAAAAAAAAGCTATTGAAAGTCATCGTGTATCTTCAAAAAACTTAAAATTAATGTGTTATCCAAAATGTATGCATGCGTACCAAATCTGGATAGCTTTATTTTTCCAACTGAGTGATAAACAGCAAAACTATCACTTGAATTTAACTTTTAAACAGAATATCGAAATCCCGCTCCTTACCACTAAAACACCTGATCACTATTTTTTTAGTAGTCATTTCAGCTGGATCTATGCTTATTTTTACAATAAGAATAAAAATGAATTTAAGTTCAGAGCTTATGAGAAAAATAATTCCTACCAATTCACCATCCAGGCTTTAAGCGAAGTTAGGGCCTTACTGTGTTCCGGATTACATCACTCAATTCATGGCTTAGATATCATCGCATATTGGCTAAATGAACAATACTTAGCCGCACATCTTCAGGAAGTTTTTGGTCAGGAAGTTTTAACTATCAATCATCTACGAGAATTATCAGGGCTATCTAAATCCAAAAGTCCAGTAAGTTCTATTTCAAATTATGCTGGTCCACTTTCATTAGAAAAAATTCTGGCTGGAATATCATCATGAACGGATATAGTTACTTAGAAGATACTCAAGAATTAAAGCTTGAGCCGTTTCGAGAATTCTATCAAACACTAGCAGAAGCAAAGCTAGAAAGTTTTCAAAATTTAATCAAACTCAATGACTTCATTAAACCTACTGAAATTATTGAACTTAACAATATTATAACTCAAAAACTTGCAGACAAATCAATCAGTGAATATCCTCTGGTTCATTATCTTATTGCAGTCATTAATACGCCTTCAGCATATCAAGCTAATGCCCTGAAATGGGCCATTTTCAATACTAGATGTATTGAATTGCTTGATAGCAAAGAACATGCAGCCACCGTAGCAAATCTTTGTATGCGTTTTCGTTTAGCCAGCAAAAAACAGGAATACCATTGGCTTTATAACTCATTACCAACTCTCCCTATTGAGTTGGAGGATCTGCTTGAATTTCTAAACAAAGAAGAAACTAAGAATAGAGAGTTACTTAACCGCTCCACACCAGAATTAGATGAAAAACGAATTGGCCAGCTGGCAAATCTACGTGTCATCTATCAATATGTCTTTACTCAGTCTGAACGTTTAAAACGAAATCGCCAAAGCAGTTCAGGTGCCAAAGAAGCTCCTCAAACTGATGTTCAAAAGATATCAAGAATATCTCTCGATGATGAACAAACGTATCAGACTCATTTTGAACAAGGTACAGCCAAACAACCACGCGAAGATAAAACTATAGAAAAAGTTGAAGATCATAATTTTGAATTTAATCCTCTTGAGCAATACTCTACTACAGCTCAGGTCAATAATCTTAAGAACAAAGTTCTGCATCAAAACAAGAATCAGTTAATGAGCAAGTCAAATCCTCGTGTCTTTGATTTGCCTACCGCACAGTATATTATGCGAATTTTGTTTGAACAGGCAGAAACCTCTCCAATTCATGCCTTACTTTTATTTTCAGTACTCAGTTTGACGCATTATAAAGAGCTATTAGTATTTCGGAAAAATTTTCGTCTGAGTTCAAAAAGAAAAGAAATTACTTTTAGCCCTGAAAACTTCTATTTTCGGCAAAGTTTTGATAACTCTAAATTTAAAGATGCTTTATTAAAAGAATATATGATGAATATAGGAAATTCTTTTACCATCCCCTTACCCAAAGTTTATTTTGATCAGATTTTTCAACTAAAAAAGTGGGATAAAGCTGATATTGCTTCAGATGTACAAGAATATTTACGTAGAATCAGTGACGGCCTTACTTTTCATTTAACAGCTCGAAACCTTCCTCGTTTAATCAGCGATATCACGTTGAATGAACTCGGATATGAATTGGAAAGTAAATTACTTAGTGGAGAAAACGTTAATAGCTACACCCCAAGCCATTACTATTCAATGAAAATTGTTGATATCCTCGATATTTATAGCCAAACACTTTATCTGGTTTGCCCGCAGCTCGACACTAGTTATATCGAAGAATTTAAATCCCCTGTTACTTTCGGTAGTCAGCAAACGCCAGACCTGCCTCTGGTTAAATCCTTTTTTAAACAGCTTGACAAGCAAGTTCGGGGAAACCCTAACCCTTTCAAAACACTGAAATATTATTCAATTTGGCTATGGTACGTTTGCATGATTATGACATCTGCCCGACCAAATGAAGCCTTTCCCCCGAATCTAGATTATCTTGATCTCGACAACTGTTTGGTGGCTGTTGCAGATAAAGAGCAACGTTATTCGGGTACCATTGGACGCTACCTACCATTTAATAATTTTCTTCGTGATGAAATACAGTCTTATCTGAATTATTTAAAACAATTTCAGCACCTTATGAAAGCTTGTGCTAACCAAGTAAAAACAGCATTAATTCAAGAAATCTTTGATGGTCAATGCCCCTTTCTTGTATATCCCAAGACTGAAGGATATATCCGAAATTTAGAGCTTGCTGATATTGAAAAGAACAGTCCAAATATAGTTTTGCAGCGCAATTGGACTCGCCATTTCGCTCGCTATTTTTTTGCACAGCACTGCGATGAAGATATGCTGAATGGCATCTTTGGTCATGATGGGCCCATGCAGGAACTTTTTGACCGCTATTCGGGTTTTCAGGCAACCGATTACGATCACATTCGAGCAGCGCAAGACAAGCTGGTCGGACTCTTAAAGCTTAAAAGTATGTCTACATTTAACGGGTTCCTGATTGAATGAGTAAACACCCACACTCCCTCAAAAGAATAAAAAAGCATAGAAAAAACAAAGCATTTCTTCTGAACTTGTTTAGTGAGAAATGTATAGAACTAACGCCTGAGAACTATTCGGAAATTTGTCGTCAAGTTGATAATCAGCTTTTAGAACACTGTAAGTCAAACATCCGTAGCTATCAGATGGCACGTATAGAATTTGCTAAATATATCAAGCGCTTTAATCTTTCATCGAATCAGTACTATCCAGTGCCTGCCGCTCCCGTAAGGTACGAAAGGTCTCTGCCACTACAAAATATTGAAACCTTAAAACATGGTAAAAAAGTTACTCAATTTGCCCAAAATATGATTGCTTACTGGACAAAACGAAATGACTTCAGTCCCACTCAATCTCTTGGCTTTTGTTTGATCAGTTCAATATTATTTAATGGCATTTATAACCATGCCGAATTGCAATTTTTTTTAAAAATCATTTTAAAAACAAAGAAATTTCAAAGTTTTTTAAACCTAAATCATATGGTAACACTCGAAATCCCGAACCGGAATTTCGGTAATCAGCGTATAAATGACCCTGATTTTTCAGTCAGCTATACAAAAACGTTTGTGCTACACGACATTGTAAAATGCTGGATCTACAGACTTAAACATCAAAAGTTTGATTTATTTTCGGATATTGAGGATGCAGAACATCTGATTAACGCTTGTATTATTGAATGCTTCCCTGAGGAAAAGGTGCGTTGTAAAGACCTGTTAAAATACGGTTTTTACTATACACAGTTCCTGAAAAACAGCGGGCTGGATCAAATGTCCATTTGTATCTTAAAAAATGAAATTTACAGTTCTAGTCCTCTTGAAAAACAATTAGCAGCTTATTTTATTCAACCTAAACCCACGCCTACCCATACGATTCAGAAAGTTTATGAGAACCCTCAGAACCAGTCTACAGTCACTATTGCATTAGATATAGCCGATATTTTAGTAGAAATACGTCAAGCTATTCGTGCAAAAAACTATAGCGATCAACTCATAGAATTATATGCTAAAGAACAATCTCCAGCCTTGGAACGTTTGCTGCTGTGGAGCATTCTACGCTCAAAATTAACGGAACCTCAACTGGACCTTCTCAATCATATTATTCAGCAGCAGCAACGATTTAAGCGCAAGCTTATACGTGCAGACTTTCAGCCGCTCAAGCAAAGTTCTCTGAAGACCATGTTTTCACAGTTTGCAGTCCATTGGCTGCAGGCAACGCAAGACAAAGATATTTCATCATTTTCAGATGCTGATTTTGAAGATCTGTATGGAGAAATGCTTCTATTAAAGAAAGAAACAACTAGAGCAACTCTACAAAAACGTCTACAGGAGTTTCATCACAAACAGACCTTATTTTTTAACGCACCCACTGTTGATCTGGATAATTTAATCCAGGTAAAAATCTGCAGAACCGCATTGATCTCGCCCCATATTTTTCACCACATGCTAGAGCAGCTCGAAAATACTCAAAATATTTCGATTCAGGATAAAAATATATTTAAACTGATTTTTATTTTGGGGTTCAGAGTCGGACTACGGATCAATGAAACATTGAATATCTTCGTACGTGATCTATTTATTAGTGAAGATGCTGTGATAATCACTATTCGCAACAATCGCAATAAAAATCAAAAAAGCTACTCAGCTTACCGCAAGATTCCCCTGCATCATCTACTTAAAGCCGACGAATTACATGCATTTAAAACATATAGTCAGAATAGAAAACGTCTGCTAAAAGAACAAGGAAAATCAGTTGCACAACCGCTGTTTTTAAAACAGTCCTTAGAAGAAACTCATGAAAATGAAGTGAATTCCCTATTGAAACAATTGATCCAGCCAGTTTTTGGAGAACACAATTTTACTTACCATAGTCTGCGCCATTCTGCATTTAATCATCTTTACCTGATTTTAAAAAACTCAACACTTTCAGATGCATTTACTGACTATAGCCCACATGAGCAATTACGTATCCGTTATGCATTGTTGCGAAACAGAAATACTCAGCAAACCTGGTATGCACTTTCTCATTTTGCCGGGCACCTAACCCCTGACACGACCTGTTCAAGCTATCTGCATTTAATGCATCTGGCAATTAGCTACCAGCTGAATCAAATGCACAGCCCACTTCCTAAAGAAGCCTATTTTAATATTCTGAAACATGATGATGCTATTAAATATCCTGTTCAGCAACGGGCGATCAAACAGTTTTTATTTGATCAACTCACTAAAGACCGTTACAGGCAACATGATCATCAATATAAACCAGAACAACAGAAATCGCCTGATTCACTGATGCTAGGAGCTCATGACTCAGAGATGACTTTTGAACTATTGCATCACATTCTTGCAGTAGAAAAAGAGCAAGATCTTCTGTTACCTGAAGCCATTCCTTTGCAAATCGCGCAAAAATTACGTGCCAGAGCCCTGCATTTGAAAACCTCCTGTGTAAACCAAAAAAAATCATCGAGGTTATTTACCACAGATTTTTTAAGGAAAACTCCTGCTGCATTAGTTACCATGTTGCCAACCAATCACGAGGAGAAAAAGGTCATTCACCATGTCCAGGAGCGTTATGCAAATGTACAAAGTAAATATAAAAAACAGCTTCATACGATCTACTCAATTTATCTTGAAAAAGTTCAGCCCAATTCAGCCCAGTTAATTTTTGAACTGAATGAAAAACGGCAACTGAAGAAACTTCTTTCTTTTATTCATAGCTTATTTCCCAAAAAATATCTTCATTTAGAACTCTCTCAGCAGAGCAAGACAGAGCTCAAAAAGACATTACAGGATTTAACATTACGGGCAGAAAACTTCAGCCTGAATGAAAATGAAAGGCGAATTAAGTTCTGCTTCAAGGGTAAAGATGCAAAAGCACTTGGGGTATTCAAGTTACTGATGTATCTCATGATAGTTTCTCATCTTTAAGCTGTTTGTAATAAAAATTTTAACTCTGAGAAACGATAATCAAATAGTATAAACTCTAGATACCAGCAACGTCTGAAACAGAGATCAGTCATGCATAAAACACCAGAAAAAATTGCAAAACAAAAAAAGGTATTAGCTAAAGCTGTTTTATCATCTGCAAAACAACTTGGTTTGACACAGAGCCAGCTTGCTATCGCTCTCAATTTAGATTCAGTGGAAACTTTAAATTCGCTTGAGTTAGATCCCGATTCAAGTCAGGGAGAACTCGCAATTATTTTAATTCGTATTGCGATATCACTAGATGCTCTAACAGGTGGAGAGGCTAAATGGATGCAGCATTTTATGAAGTCACCAAATAAGCTAACCAAAGGCATTCCGATAAAACAGATTCAGACTACTCAGGGATTAGCTACTGTATTAAACGTAGTCGAAGGACTTCGGCTTCAGGGTAAATATTAAGAAATACAAAGCTTCATTACACAGAAAATTAAAAGTCATAATTTTGTCTAATAATTCAAATTCAAGGTATAAGAAGTTCCTCTTCTCAAGAGGTATACAACTGCCTCATTATTGAGAACTGTCATACATATATGGATTCTATTAACCTAATTCGAGGCTAAATTGAATCTTATAAGTTCAATTTAGCTATTCAAGAATCATTATAAAAGTTTGCTATATAGCGAACATTAACCATAATTAGTTAAAAGTTTGCTATATAGCTAACAAATTTCGGGAGAAAAAATGGCTACACGAGGTGAAATAGGTAAAGAAATACGTTTGGCAAGAAAAGGGTTAGGCTATACACAGAAAAGCCTTGCAGAAAAAACTCAAGTCAATAAAACAACAATTTCAGAGATGGAAAATGGCCATTTTACAGGTTCATTTGACATATTTGAACGTGTGCTTAATGGTGTTGGTTTACAATTCGAAGTGAATAAAAAAAAGCATAAATTGCCGCAGTGGGATGAAATTGAAGAAATATTTTCAGAATATGATGAATAAATTGTGAATCGGTACCGAATAAGGTATCAGAAAAGGCAAAGCCCTGCCCATCAACCTCGTTGCTCCAGACCACTTGTGCCAGATATTCCAGATTGACCTGATAGCAAATCCCAGTTCCTCGCGACACCACGCGAAACTGATTGAGCTTAAAGCAAGTTGTTAGACGCTATTAGATTGTAAATGTCTAATTAGACTTCTTTAATCTAATAGGATCTAATCACCCAATAAAGCACCTTTTCACCGATCAACCGACACATTTTATAACTCCATTATTTTGTGGCTTAATAGCCATATCCAAACATAAGACCCAATATTATGGATTTAAGATTCAGAAAACCTGAAGAAGTTGTTGGATTATTATATGAGAGGCTTCGTAAAGAACGACTTTTGAATAGCCACCAAAATTCTAGACACACCTAACCATCTTTTGATGGGCCTTTTCATAATCTAATGGAGAACGCTGACCATTGGAACCATGTCTGCGTTTTGAATTGTAGAACATCTCAATATATTCAAAGATATCAGACCTAGCTTCAGTTCTTGATGCATATAGTTTCTTCTTAATTCTTTCTCGCTTTAACAACTGAAAGAAACTCTCAGCAACAGCATTATCATGGCAATTTCCTCTGCGACTCATACTACATTCCAGATTGTGCTGCTTAAGGAATGTTTGCCATTCATGGCTCGTATATTGACTGCCTTGGTCAGAGTGAATCAGAACTTTATTCTGTGGTTTTCTCCGCCATAGAGCCATTAATAACGCATCTAAAACCAGATCTGTCGTAATTCTGGATTTCATAGACCAGCCAACTACAAGTCGTGAGAACAGGTCGATTACCACTGCGAGATACAGCCATCCTTCATGGGTACGAATATAGGTAATATCAGTCACCCATAGTTGGTTCGGCTGTGCTGGATTAAATTGGCGGTCTAAAGTGTTTGCAGCAACAACCGACGGAGTACCTGCATGAGTTCTAGGTTTGCGATAGCCACGCTGTGATTTAAGTCCATCAACTTTCATCAACCGATGCACTCGATTAATCCCACAATTCTCACCAACATCTTTCAGATCACAGTAAATCTTGCGATAGCCGTAAACCCCACCAGATTCTAACCAAAACTGTTTAATCAGTCCTGAAAGTTGTTGCCGTTTCTGGGCTGTCTTGCTGATAGGCTGCTTTAGCCATGCATAATAACCACTATGATGAACATCTAGAGTTGAACACAAACGACGGATCGGCCATATATGCTGGTTGTCCCGAATAAAGGCGTACCTCATTTGGACTGGCTTGCGAAGTACACCGCGGCCTTTTTTAAGATGTCCCGTTCTTCAGTTACTCTTTGCAGTTCTTTTCTGAGCTTTGCTAGCTCTGCAGTTGGATCTGCTGATTGAGTAACTTTGGGTTATTGAGGATCATAGCGTTTAATCCAGGCATATAAACTATGTGTAGTTGTACCTAAACGCGCAGCAACCTCGGCCACACTATAACCTTTCTCGGTAACTTGCTTTACTGCTTCAATTTTGAATTCTTCAGGATATCGTTTACTGCTCATAAGCACCTCGTTAATTAGCCATTTTATCTAACTAAAAGGTGTCTACAAAATTAGTGGCTATTCATTTATCTGGAAATGACTCAGGCAGATGTTGCTGCACGTGCTGGTATTGGTGTGAATACAGTATCCAATCTAGAAGCAGGTCGAAATGTTTCATTTGAAAATTTAGTACGCGTTGCCATGGTCCTGGGCCGATTACAAGAATTAGAGGAACTCTTCAAACCTCATTTAAACAGTGTAGATGATATTCTTCGCTATGAGAGTAATACGGCTCGCCAACGTATCAAAAGGAAATAAATCCATGCTCGAAAAATTTAATGTTTACTACAATGGATGGGGTGAATATTGGCTTTAGGGTATACTGGTCTCCTCAACAGCAATCACAGGTCAACCATTAATTGCCTTTGAATACAGTGCTGAAGCGATCCGTAAAGGTTTAGAGCTTTCCTCTTACCTACTTCCGTTAAAAGGTGACCCATTAAGAAAAAACTTTCCTACACAGCAAATGGGATTACCAAGTCATATATATGATGCATCACCCTATGGTTGGGTGTGCTCCAGAATTTTGGTGGTTATTCAGTCCATCATTACCTACATTCCAACTCTCTAGTTTTCCAACTAGCCCAGGTTATAATAATGACCACCCAAAATACGATTGATCTATTATGAACACCTCCAATGACCCTTTACACGGCAAAAAACTTGCTGACATTTTGGATGAATTATTGGATTACTACGGTGGCTTTGAAGGTTTAAGTCGTAAAATTGAAATTAGATGTTTTTGCATAGACCCAAGTGTTAAATCATCATTGCGATTCTTGCGTACCACACCATGGGCACGTGAAAAAGTAGAAAGCTTATATTTGTACGTCTTACGCCAAAAGGCAAAACAGAAACTGTAGCCCCAGGCAACACCCCTCTCATCATAAAATTTGAACCGTACCGGGTTTGTGGGAGACTTTATTTAACTGATGTTACGTAGTAAGTGCATTTTGAGCATCTTCGCTACTACATGTTGTAGTCGATTTATAAATTATTAATAATCATTATATTAAACAATATAATGTTATTATTAATATGAAAAATCAGGATCAAAACATAGGTGACTTTTATAAACTAAAACGTCTAAAATAAAGTGACCAAAATAACATTAAATGATCTAAATTCATCAAAAATTCACCCTACCAAAAACCACATACCACCAATTAAATCATATACTTATAATTAATGTAATTTAATGGAATAAATATCGGTGACCTTGCCAAGGTTGGGGTCGGGAGTTCGAGTCTCCTTTCCCGCTCCAGATTCTAAAAAAGCCCTGATCGAAAGATCGGGGCTTTTTTTATGTTGATGTTATTTTTTTAAATGATCCTTTCATTTTTGTTTCACTCAATAACAAATTCTTAAAGTACTTTCTGATTTTATAACCAAGATGTGACCATAGTACCCCCCCTACGGCAATAAAAAAGCCCTCATCAAAAGATCAGGGCTTTTTGATATTCCATCAATGAATCAGATGAAAGCAGGCTAGCGCAAAAAAACTAGCGATGATAAGAATCCATCTTCAATATAATTAAAAGGTAATTCGCTGATAATCACGGTATTGCGGTGTCCAGAAATTATGCTCTATTGCTAGCTGCAATTCTTCTACACTGACTTTCGGTGCTACTCCGTCTTCAATCGCAGCAAGTGCCACTTTTAAGGCAATCTGCTTCGAAATTGACTGTAAACAATCCAGATTCGGCAATAAATCTGCCTGAGGATCTTTCAGTTTCGGAGAACAGTCCGCCAAGGCATTACTCGAGGCCATCAGCATATTATCCGTGACACGTTTCGCACCTGAAGCAACCACACCCAAACCGATACCCGGGAAAATATAAGAGTTATTGCATTGGGAAATATGATGAATCTGTCCCTGATAATTCACTGGTGCAAATGGGCTACCCGTCGCAATCAATGCTCTGCCATTGGTCCATTGCAAGATATCGGCTGGAACAGCTTCTACGCGGGAAGTCGGGTTGGATAAAGGGAAAATAATCGGTTGTACACTATTTTCAGCCATGGCTTCAATCACTTCCTGAGTGAATAAACCCGGCTGTCCAGATACACCAATCAATACCGTCGGTTTGGCACGCTTAACTACATCTAGCAGAGAAATCATGCTCTCTGCATCTGCCCAGCTTTCTACATTTTCAAGCGGCTGTGCCAGTTTGCGCTGGAAATCCAATAAATTCGGCTGATTTTCAGTGATCAGGCCAAAGCGGTCGACCATAAATACGCGTGCACGTGCTTCGGCATCACTCAAGCCCTCAGCAACCATTTGCTTAATGATCTGTTCTGCAATCCCGCAACCGGCTGAACCTGCGCCCAGGAAAGTAACCACCTGATCTTTGAGCAGTTTGCCTGCTGCGCGCGAAGCAGCAATCAGGCTGCCCACAGACACTGCTGCGGTGCCCTGAATATCATCATTAAAACAACAGATTCGATCACGGTATTTTTCCAGTAAAGGCATGGCATTTTTCTGTGCAAAGTCTTCAAACTGAATTAAGGCATCTGGCCAGCGCTGTTGAATCGCCTGAATCACCATCTCAACAAAGGCATAGTATTCATCGCCGCTGATTCGCGGTTCACGCCAGCCCATATAAATCGGGTCATTCAACAACTGCTGATTATTGGTACCGACATCAAGGGTAATTGGCAAGGTATAAGCCGGGCTAATCCCGCCACACGCGGTGTAGAGTGCCAGTTTTCCAATTGGAATCCCCATACCACCAATGCCTTGATCTCCAAGACCCAAAATGCGCTCACCATCCGTGATCACAATCACTTTCACGTTCTTTTTGTTGATATTGTGAATAATATGATCGATCTGATTACGGTCAGGATAGGAAATAAAAATCCCACGATGACGGCGATAGATATCAGAAAAGCGCTGACATGCTTCACCCACAGTCGGAGTATAAATAATCGGCATCATCTCGCTAAGGTGATTTTCAATCAGATGATAAAACAGGGTCTCATTGGTATCCTGAATATTTCGCAGATAAATATGCTTG
This sequence comes from Acinetobacter sp. 129952, assembly GCF_056642055.1. Next base: position 103,673 of record NZ_JBWVSU010000007.1, read on the forward strand.
TTAATATCACTGCTAAAAGCACAATACTGCTGATAAGAACGCTGACTTTGTTCTTCAATGGTCTCGGTAACATGAGGAATCAAACCATGTAAATTAAAACTTCTGCGCTCTTCTTCAGAAAATGCAGAGCCTTTATTGAGTAGTGGGAGTTCTAGCAGAGTATTTCCAGCATAAGGAATATATAAGGGGCGTTTACTGTTCAAATTTTCTCTTGGCATTATTTAACTCATCTAATCAATATTCGGCAATTCTGCCAAAACAGTCACATCACTTTGGTTATTTTATATAGCTTAGCCTGATTCTGAGCTATTAGGTCATTTAGTAAATTGATAATACTTTTAGCAGGATTTTATAATCTGATAACACTCTTTTTTTAGCATACGTTCGGGGTTGATTTTAACATGAACCGGTATTGGTTTTATTAATCCAAATAAGTAGCAAGATCTGTTTGACAAAAAACCTCAGCTCATCAAGGATAAAGCATAAATTTAATAAGATGAACGAGTATAAAAATGAGTGAACTGCAACCGCTTTATCAGCTCGATATTCTGGGGACAGGCTATGAACAAGCGACCTTAAACTTTCCCGATGATTATGAGGGCAAAGTCGTAGCAACCCTGATCCGTAAAAAAGCAGCCCAACCCACAAAAAAAGCAGTTTTATATATTCACGGCTTTATCGATTATTTTTTTCAGACCGAAATGGCAGAGCGCTTTAATCAGCATGGTTTTGATTTTTATGCGCTGGATTTAAGAAAGTACGGACGGTCGATTCTGCCGCATCAAAAATATTATAACGTCTATGACCTAGCTGAATATAATGCAGAAATTACCCAAGCCCTCGACATTATAGCAGCTGAGGGCCACGATGCTGCCCTGCTCTGTGGTCATTCTACCGGCGGCCTGACCACGACCTTATATGCGGCACATCATCCGCAGCACCCTTTAATCAAAGCGCTTTGGGTCAATAGTCCATTTTATGACTTCAATATGAATCCAATCAAACGTGCGCTTGGCATTCCGCAACTGAGCAGACTGGCTAAAATTTTTCCCAATCTTAAATTTCCAAGCGAGCTGAACAAGTGGTATGCCACCAGCCTGCATAAGGATTTAAAAGGCGAATGGGACTTCAGTCTGGACTGGAAAAAGACCCGCTACCCGATGGTTCGGATCAGTTTTATTCGTGCCATTCATGAGGCACAGAAAGAAATTCATCGCGGTGTTCAGCTCGATGTTCCGGTATTGATCATGCATTCGCATCAAACCTTATATCCTAAAAAATGGGACAAAGCAGCACAGAGCAGCGATGTAATTCTAGGCATTAAAGACATTCAGAAATATGCCAAAAAAATTAAAGGCGATGTCACGGTTCAAAGTATTCAGAACGGTTTACATGATCTGGTACTTTCAGAGCAATCTGTTCGTGAGCAGGTTTATCAGCAACTGTTTCAATGGCTGCATGACAAAGGACTTTAGATAAACGCGGAAGAAGAAATGAAACTTACCCTCATTTCTCTTGCCTGGCTTCTTTTGAATCATGACTAGGTCGAAATGTAATCAAGTGCATTGAAAATATGCCAATCTTTCGATGTTTTATAACCACTATAACTCATTGTTTTTAAATTTAAGGCTTGATAATTTATAACTTTTATTCTTCTACTGCTTGTCTCCAAATATTGTCTTTTGTAGCAAGCCTGTAAACAAACAACCGCCCGTCTTTTTCCCTCTTTATAGTAGAGCTGAATGCAGAAGCGCCTATATTTTTGATCAGCAACATGCGCTCAGCCTGCACCACTAACAATCATATAAAGGAATAGATTATGCGTTATGCAGACCCCAATACTGACGGTTCAAAAATTCAATTTAAAGCACAATACGATAATTTCATTGGTGGCGAATGGGTCACTCCGGTCAAAGGTGAATACTTTGACAATATCTCTCCGGTAGATGGCAAAGTCTTTACCAAAGTGCCGCGCTCTTCTGTAGAAGACATTGAATTGGCACTTGATGCAGCGCATAAAGCCAAAGAACAATGGAACCGGTCTTCGCCGACCACCCGTTCCAATATTCTGTTGAAAATTGCAGATCGCTTAGAACAAAATCTGGAACTGCTGGCTGTGGCAGAAACCTGGGACAATGGCAAACCGATCCGTGAAACGCTGGCTGCCGATATTCCATTGGCCATTGACCATTTCCGTTATTTTGCCGGCTGTATCCGTGCCCAGGAAGGCGGCATTTCCGAAATTGATGAAGATACCATCGCCTACCATTTTCATGAACCGCTTGGTGTAGTCGGACAAATCATTCCCTGGAACTTCCCGATTCTGATGGCCGCCTGGAAACTGGCACCTGCCCTGGCTGCAGGCAACTGTATTGTGCTGAAACCTGCAGAACAGACCCCGGTCAGTATTCTGGTGCTCGCTGAACTGATTCAGGACATTTTGCCACCGGGCGTGTTGAACATCGTCAATGGCTACGGGGTCGAAGTCGGCCGTCCGCTGGCGACCAATCCCCGTATTGCCAAGATTGCCTTTACCGGCTCGACTGCCGTCGGCCAAATGATAATGCAGTATGCAACTGAAAATATTATTCCGGTAACGCTGGAACTCGGCGGTAAATCACCAAATCTTTTCTTTGCCGACATCATGGATCAGGAAGACGATTATCTGGATAAAGCTCTGGAAGGCTTTGCCATGTTTGCCCTGAACCAGGGTGAAATCTGTACCTGCCCTTCCCGGGCCTTGGTACAGGAAAGTATTGCCGATGAATTTCTGGCGCGTGCAGTAGAGCGGGTGCAACGGATTAAGACTGGTCATCCCCTGGATACTGACACCATGATTGGTGCGCAAGCCTCACAGGAACAGCAGGACAAGATTCTGGGCTGTATTGCCACTGGCCGTGAAGAAGGTGCACAGATCCTGACCGGTGGTGAAGCACGTCAGGAAGTCGGTCAAGGTTTCTATATTGAACCGACCATCTTTAAAGGCACCAATGACATGAAGACCTTCCAGGAAGAAATCTTCGGGCCTGTACTGGCTGTGACCACCTTTAAAGACTTTGATGATGCGATCAAGATTGCCAATGATACGATTTATGGTTTAGGTGCCGGTGTCTGGTCACGCTCAGCGCATACCTCCTACCGTGCAGGACGCGCGATTCAAGCGGGTCGGGTCTGGACCAACTGTTATCATATTTATCCTGCACATGCGGCTTTCGGTGGCTATAAAAAATCAGGGATTGGTCGTGAGAATCACAGAATGATGCTGGATCATTATCAACAGACCAAAAACCTGCTGGTGAGTTATTCAACCAAACCGGCTGGTTTCTTCTAAACAACCTGATGATTAAAAGCGGACTTCGGTTCGCTTTTAACCTGATATTTTTTAAAATTTTAATACTAGGTAAAATTTTCCAGCATTGTTCGTCCAGAATTCCATTGAATGACTGACAATAAATTAAAATACTTTCTGAAAACGCCTTAATGTCTGGGCTTATGTTGATTTCACCTAAGTTTCTCATTTTTTATGCTTTTTAATTGCTCAAAAAACCTGCATAAAGCTCAGGCTTTCATTTAAAGTCGGCTTTTCATGTTTATCAAGACTGTGTATAACAATGAACTACTAGAGGGAAAGCAATAAGCATAGGCAAAATTGCGCAAAAAGCGTTAGACTATGTACCCAATAATGTCATGATTCGGTCTGATCAAGATCAAAAAAGAAGGTGAAGGTTGATGCCGCTCAATACTGTTGAAGAGCTTGTAGCAGATATCCGTGCAGGAAAAATGGTCATCCTGATGGATGATGAAGACCGTGAAAATGAAGGCGATTTGGTGATTGCTGCCACACACGTACGTCCTGAAGACATCAACTTCATGATCACCCATGCACGTGGTCTGGTCTGCCTGACTTTAAGTAAAGAGCGTTGTCAGCAGTTGAATCTGCCGTTGATGGTAGATGCCAACGGTGCCCAGCATGGAACCAACTTCACCCTGTCGATTGAAGCGGCTGAAGGTATTTCTACCGGTATTTCTCCGGCTGAACGTGCCCATACAATTCAAACTGCTGTGGCTGCTCATGCCAAACCGGCAGATATTGTACAGCCGGGACATATCTTCCCGCTGATGGCGCAGCCAGGCGGTGTATTGCACCGTGCCGGACATACTGAGGCAGGTTGCGATCTTTCTCGTTTAGCAGGACTGGAACCAGCATCAGTCATTTGTGAAATCATCAATGAAGATGGCACGATGGCGCGCCGTCCCGATCTTGAAGTGTTTGCTGAAAAGCATGGCCTGAAAATCGGTACGATTGCCGATCTGATTCATTACCGCATGACCAACGAGCAAACGGTAGAGCGTATCGATCAACAAAGTATTGAGACTGAATACGGCAGCTTTGACCTGTACCGCTATCGTGAACTGGGTAACCCGGATATCCATCTGGCCCTGGTCAAAGGTGAGCCTAAAGAGGGTGTGACCACAGTACGTGTACATGGTTTTAACCCGACCCGCGACTTGCTCAAACTGAAGAAACAGGATGGCGAGCCGGCCTGGAACCTGGATCGTGCCCTGAAAGAAATTTCCAATAGTGATCGTGGTGTCTTGGTCTGGATTGGCCAGCGCCATTTACAGGATTTGGGTCCAGCATTAGATACCCTTAAAGCGCCAAAAAATGTAAAATCAAATTCTGCACTGTCTCAGCAGTATCAGACCATTGGTGTGGGTGCACAAATTTTGCGTGATCTAGGCGTTGAAAAAATGAAGCTGCTGAGCTCTCCATTGCGTTTCAATGCCCTGTCAGGCTTTAACTTAGAAGTGGTGGAATACATCACCGCACAACAAACATCTTAAGAAATCATCGAGGTTGTTATGGCAGTTCGCCGTATTGAAGGTATGTTACATCTCGCGAACGAAGACCGTTATGCGATTTTAGTTGGTCGTTTTAACAGCTTTGTGGTTGAACATCTGTTAGAAGGTGCCATTGATACATTGAAACGTCATGGTGTATCAGAGGATAATATCACTGTTGTTCATGCACCTGGTGCCTGGGAACTTCCTGTCGTTGCGAAAAAACTGGCAGCTTCAGATCGTTTCGATGCCATCATCGCGCTTGGCGCCGTGATTCGTGGTAGCACGCCTCACTTCGATTTCGTTGCAGGCGAATGTGCCAAAGGTTTGGGGGTAGTTGGCCTCGACACTGGCTTGCCTGTCATTAACGGTGTACTCACTACGGACAGTATTGAACAAGCGATTGAACGCTCTGGAACAAAAGCAGGCAATAAAGGTAGCGAAGCTGCCCTGACTGCGATTGAAATGGTTAACTTGTTAAAGGCTATTTAACGCTATGTCGCAAACACTTCAAGCAACTTATGCAGCAAAACGTAAAGCACGTCGCTTTGCTGTACAAGGAATTTATGAATGGCAAATGAGCCACAATCCGGTGCATGAGATTGAAGCACGTACGCGTGTGGAAAATGCCATGCACAAAGTGGATCTGAGCTATTATCATGAATTGTTGACTCAAGTGGTTGCCAATCATGAAGCATTGGATGCGCTCTTAATCCCGGTACTCGATCGCGAACTTTCTGCACTTGACGGTGTTGAACTTGCGACCCTTCGTCTTGGTGCATATGAACTTAAAGAACATCTTGAGATTCCATATCGCGTCGTTCTAGATGAAGCGATCGAGTTGGCTAAACATTTTGGCGGTGCCGATAGCCATAAATACATCAATGGTGTATTGGATCGTTTAGCGACAACTTTGCGTGCAGCAGAAAAACAGCAATCTAACTAATAGCGTAGATTTGTTGTATGGCTGAATTTTCGATTATCGACACCTATTTCAATCGCAAGAATGCCCATTCTGTCGATTTAGGCGTCGGTGACGATTCAGCCTTGCTCACCCCCCCTTCACAGCAACAACTGGTCATCTGTGCCGACACCCTGATTGCTGGACGCCATTTTCCAATGAATACCAATCCGCATGCGATTGGCTGGAAATCTGTGGCTGTCAATTTATCTGATATTGCTGCGATGGGCGCAACCCCGCACAGTATTTTACTCGCATTGAGCCTACCCCAAATTGATCATGACTGGCTAAAAGCTTTTAGTCAGGGTTTATATGATTGCTGTGATCAATTTGGCGTGAACTTAATCGGTGGTGATACCACTCAAAGTCCTCATTTAACCCTGTCTGTTACTGCATTAGGCTGGGTGGACATTGGTCAAGCCATTACACGCTCAGGTGCAAAACCGGGTGATTTGATCTGTGTCAGTGGAACTGTCGGTGATGCAGCTTTTGCACTACAGCATCTTGGTCATCCACTACAAAAACGTCTGGACTATCCAACGCCACGTTGTCAGCTCGGTGCCGCCCTAAAAGGTCTGGCGCATAGCATGATTGATATCTCGGATGGTTTGGCACAAGATCTTGGACATATTCTCAAATCTTCTCAAGTCGGTGCAAAGCTGCAACTCGAAAACTTACCGATCAGTCCTACCCTGCATGCCTTAAACAATGAGCAAAAATGGCAATATGTCCTCGCTGGTGGCGACGATTACGAATTATGCTTTACAATAAGCCCGCAAAATTACGAAAAATTATTGCAAAAACAACTTGATGTTTCGATTAGTATAATCGGCACAATTCAGCAGCAACACGGCTTAACTTTTGAAAAAGATGGCGTAGATCATTCACTTCAATTTAATGGGTATCAACATTTTGCATAAACCTGCGATTAATTTTAAAGCCATGTCATGGATCGACCGACTGATTGTCTTTAGTGGGGTTGGTTTTGGTTCCGGTCTGGCACCTAAAGCACCCGGTACCTTTGGGTCGGCCTTTGCACTTTTATTTATTCCCATTTGGCTGCATCTTGGTTTTCTAAACAGTGTTTTTGCCATTGCCATCATGTCCCTGGTTGGCATATATATCTGCGGGCATACTGCTAGAGTCATGGGGGTTCATGATGATGGACGCATTGTCTGGGATGAATTTGCCGGACAATCCATCACATTTTTGCCCCTGATCTACTTAGGCCAGATGAACTGGTTATGGTTGCTCGTCGGTTTTGCCCTGTTCAGGTTATTTGATATCTGGAAACCTTGGCCGATCAGGGTGATTGATCGTCAAGTGGCTGGTGGCTTCGGCATCATGCTGGATGACATTATTGCCGGCCTTTGGGCGGCTCTTTGTATTTTGCTTTATTTTTACTTCATCGTGGCATAAGCCATATTTAGGATTAGAACATGTCAACGACTGTTATTATTCTTGCTGCAGGTAAAGGCACGCGTATGCGTTCAAGCTTACCGAAAGTATTACAACCCCTTGCAGGACGTTCTTTACTGGGTCATGTCATTGAAACGGCAAAAAAATTAAACGCAGATAATATTATTACCATTTATGGTCATGGTGGTGACCGGGTTCAAACAGCATTTGCACAACAAGAGATTAAATGGGTCGAACAGGCTGAACAGCTGGGTACCGGCCATGCGGTGCAGATGACCTTGCCTGTCCTGCCTCACGACGGCGTATCGCTGATTCTTTCCGGCGATGTACCCTGCATTAATCCTGTGACCTTGCAAAAATTACTCGATGCGACAGCAACAACTAGTATCGGCCTAGTGACATTAACTCTGCCTGATGCCAATGGCTATGGACGTATCGTGCGTGAAAATGATCAGATTCAAGCGATTGTTGAACATAAAGATGCCTCTGAAGAGCAGCGTCAGATCAAGGAAATCAATACCGGTATTTATGCCGTCAGCAATGCTAAATTACATGAATGGCTGCCAAATTTAAGCAATGACAATGCGCAGGGTGAATATTACCTGACTGATATTGTCGCGATGGCTTTGGCAGATGGTATGCAAGTTGCATCGGTAGAACCTGAGCAGGCTTTTGAAGTTGAAGGGGTAAATGACCGTGTGCAGTTGGCTGCTTTAGAGCGTCAGTTCCAGGCTTATCAAGCAAAACAGCTGATGCAGCAAGGTGTACATCTGATTGATCCAAGCCGCTTTGACCTGCGTGGCAATTTAACTGTTGGCCAGGATGTCCGCATTGATATCAATGTGATTATCGAAGGTGATTGCGAGCTAGGCGACAACGTTGAAATTGGCGCCGGCTGTATTATCAAGAATACCAAGATTGCAGCCGGTACTAAAGTGCAGCCATATAGCATTTTCGACAGCGCCATCGTGGGTGAAGATACCCAGATTGGACCTTTTGCACGACTGCGTCCGGGTGCAAAACTGGCCAATGAAGTGCATATCGGCAACTTCGTTGAAGTCAAAAATACCACGATTGGTCTAGGTTCGAAAGCCAACCATTTTACCTACCTGGGTGATGCAGAAATTGGCAGTGGCTCAAACATCGGTGCAGGGACCATTACCTGTAATTATGATGGTGCGAATAAATTTAAAACGATTATTGGTGATCAGGCCTTTATTGGCTCGAACAGTTCATTGGTGGCACCCGTGAAAATTGGCAATGGCGCCACAGTGGGTGCAGGCTCAACGATTACCCGTGATGTGGAAGACAACAGTTTGGCAGTAGAGCGCTCTAAGCAATTTGCCAAAGAAAACTATCCACGTCCGCAAAAAATCAAGAAATAAGGGGAACAAATATGTGTGGTATCGTTGGTGGCATTGCAGAACGTAGCATTACCAATATTTTGATTGAAGGCTTAAAACGCCTGGAATACCGTGGTTATGATTCAGCAGGTTTGGCACTCATTAACAACAGCCAAGTCCTACGTGAACGCCGTGTCGGTAAGGTTGCAAACCTTGAACAGGCTGTGAATGAATCCCAGATTAGCGGTTCACTCGGCATTGCGCATACACGCTGGGCCACCCATGGCAAACCGACTGAAGAAAATGCCCATCCGCATATTTCTGAAAATGTAGCAGTGGTCCATAACGGGATTATCGAAAACTACCAAGAACTGAAAGATGATCTTGAAGCTTTAGGCTATGTGTTTACCTCACAGACTGATACTGAAGTGGTTGCCCATCTGATCAATGATGCGCTGAAATCTACCCCGAGCCTGTTAGAAGCTGTACGCCAGGTGGTTCCACAACTGAAAGGTGCCTATGCACTGGGTATCGTACATACTGACCACCCGGATGAGCTGATTACCGTACGTGAAGGTTCTCCGCTCGTCATTGGTGTCGGTATTGGCGAGAACTTTATTAGTTCTGATCAGCTGGCTCTGCTACCGATTACCAACCGTTTTATCTACCTGGAAGAAGGTGATATTGCCCGTTTGACCCGTACCACCATTGAAGTCTTTGTCGATGGTCAACTGGTCGATCGTCCGGTCAAGGAACTGGATGCTGCGGTCAGCAATGCGTCTAAAGGTGAATACAAGCACTACATGCTCAAAGAAATTTATGAGCAGCCTGAAGCGATCAAACAGACCATTTCCCAAGCTTTAAATGGCAATGACCTGCGTGAAGATTTCCTTGCCAGTGCAGAACAAGACTTCTCAAAAATCCAGCAAATCCAGATTATTGCCTGTGGTACCAGCTATCATGCCGGTATGATCGCCAAATACTGGTTTGAACAACTGATTGACCTGCCTTGCCAGGTCGAGATTGCCAGTGAGTTCCGTTATCGCACTCCGGTCATTGTGAATAACACGCTATATGTGTGTATTTCCCAGTCTGGTGAAACTGCCGATACTTTAGCTGCCTTACGTGATACACAGAAACGTGCAACTGCCAAAGGCTTGGACATTACCACGATGACCATCTGTAACGTGGCGACCTCTTCGATGGTGCGTGAAACTCAGCATAGTCTGTTGACACTAGCAGGCCCTGAAATTGGTGTGGCTTCAACCAAAGCTTTTACTACCCAGCTTGCTGCATTGATGCTGTTAGTACTGAAAATCGGTTCTGTAAAAAATACTATTTCCACAGAACAAATGACGGAAATTACCACAGGACTTTGGCATATGCCTAAAGTCATGCTGGATACCTTGCGTCATGATGATGAGCTTCTACGCCTTTCTGAACTGTTTGTTGAAAAGCAGCACTGCCTGTTCTTGGGCCGCGGCACCCACTTCCCGATCGCTCTGGAAGGTGCACTCAAGCTAAAAGAAATTTCATATATTCATGCGGAAGGTTATGCTGCAGGTGAACTGAAACATGGGCCATTGGCACTGGTCGACAATGACATGCCAGTGGTGATTCTGGCGCCACAGGATGACATGCTGGACAAACTCAAATCCAATATGGAAGAAGTTCAGGCACGTGGTGGTGAACTGTTTGTTTTTGCTGATGAGCACAGTGGCATTAAAGCCAAAGAACGCCAGCATGTGGTACATATTCCGTCAGTCAATGCAGTACTGGCATCGATTGTGTATAGCATCCCGGTGCAGTTACTCTCCTATCATGTGGCAGTGCTACGTGGTACGGATGTGGATCAGCCACGCAACCTGGCAAAATCGGTTACCGTAGAATAATTAAAATTGAATCAAGGCTGGGGAACCGGCCTTTTTCTTCTGAATGGAGAGCCTCTAAATGACAAAACTGACTTGCTTCAAAGCCTATGATATTCGTGGCAAACTGGGTACAGAACTCAATGAAGATATCGCCTACAAAATTGGCCGGGCTTATGGACAAATTTATCAACCTAAAACAGTAGCCATTGGTTGTGATATACGACTCAGCAGTGAAGAGCTAAAACAGGCCACCATTCGCGGCTTGAATGATGCCGGGGTCAATGTGCTGGATCTTGGTATGACCGGGACCGAAGAAGTTTATTTCGCAGCTTTCCACCTGGATGTTCAGGGTGGTATTGAAGTTACTGCCAGCCATAATCCAATGGACTATAATGGGATGAAACTGGTGCGTGAAAATGCCCGTCCGATCAGTGCAGATACAGGCTTAAAAGAAATTCAGGCCTTGGCTGAATCAGGGCAATTCATTGAAGTTAGCCAAAAAGGTCATACGGAAAAATATAATATCCTGCCAGAATTTATCGACCACCTGATGACCTATATCGATCCGGCAAAAATCCGCCCGATGAAACTGGTGATGAATGCTGGTAATGGTGCCGCAGGTCATGTAGTCGATGCGATTGAACAGAAATTTCAACAGCTACAGATCCCGGTTGAATTTGTCAAAATTCATAATGAGGCCGATGGTAACTTCCCGAATGGCATCCCGAATCCAATTCTGGTTGAAAACCGTGATAGCACCCGTGATGCGGTCATTCAGCATGGTGCGGATATGGGCATTGCCTGGGATGGCGACTTTGACCGTTGCTTCCTGTTCGATGAAAAAGGGCAGTTCATTGAAGGTTATTATATTGTCGGCCTTCTGGCTCAAGCGTTCTTGCTGAAGCAATCTGGCGAAAAAATTGTACATGATCCGCGTTTGGTCTGGAATACCCTGGATATCGTGGAACAATACCAAGGGATCACGGTTCAGTCAAAATCAGGTCACGCCTTTATTAAAGATGTGATGCGTGAGCATAATGCGGCCTATGGCGGTGAAATGAGTGCACATCATTATTTCCGTGACTTTGCCTATTGCGATAGCGGCATGATTCCATGGTTACTGGCGATAGTAGTACTGTCTGAAACAGGAAAATCCTTATCTTCTTTGGTAGAAGAGATGATCGCCAAGTTCCCATGCAGTGGTGAAATCAACTTTAAAGTCGCCGATACCCAAGCGACCATCCAAAAACTTTTCGATCATTATGCCAATCAGCAGCCGGAGATCGATCAGACCGATGGGGTCAGTCTTAATTTTGGTGCATGGCGTTTTAATGTGCGGGCATCGAATACTGAACCGCTATTGCGTCTGAATATTGAAAGCCGTCGGGATCACAATCCGCGACCAATGCAGGACTATGTCGATGAATTGACTCAGCTGATCCAGGGCGAAGCTTAAGTCCTCAAAAAAACTAAAAACAGTGCCCTTTAAACCAGAGAAAAGACTCCAGTTTTTAGGGTACTTTTCCGGCCTGAAGCTTTTATGAAAAATGTTTTTCGAGTATATCCACTGTGATATTTGTATTCATTTTTCGCGCAAACAGCATGCCTGACTGCTTCATTTTATCAAAATCAGACACGTCTAAAGTCCTTGGATAATCCGGCCCGGAATCCCAGTCAATATATCTTAGCCCTGTTTCACAATCCTCTATCCTATGCTGGGTATGATAGATACGTTGCTGAAAATGGGAATTATAAATAATGGTATGGAAAAAGATTTCATCTGCACAGAGTGAAGATTTAAAGGCTTTTGCATAATCCGGATACGCTTCCAGATAATCCAGAATAAATGTCACCGCCTGATCGGTCAGGGTAATCCAGTTTGAACCTTTATATAGTTTAGGTAAATGAGAAATATCCTGTTTACGGAAGTGCCGGCAATACCATAATGCCCATCTGTTCAGGAACTGTAATAATGGTGATTTAGCTTTCTGATACATAATCGGTAAATATAGGACATTCACCCGTTGTTCCACATCATCTGCTAAATCATCATGACCCACAAACTCGGTCTGTTTTTGATATTCTTTTTCTAGAAATAATTCTCTTACTGTATTGGAACATAAAGGAATGTCATCTCCAGACAGGAAGAAAAAATAGCTGTAATCATATTTTTGCGCTTCCTGCAGGAGTTTTAACATGACTTCAATTTGGCTATAGCTACCCCATCGTACATCTGTCCGGTCTGCTAAAAAATATACCTGATCATGCTGTCCGAATTGAGTATGAAATGGGGCAAGGTCGGCTTTCTGATCGACATGAATAAGAATAATACTATGAGGACTTTTCAGCAGCTCATTCACCAGAAAAACCAGTGAATGGGTAAGTTGATGACAAATAACCCCATAAATAAAATTCATATCTATGATCCATATCCTTTGGGATTCTGCTTCTGCCATTTCCAGCTATCGGCGAGCATATCCTCCAAGCCATATTGAGCTGCCCAACCAAATTCCTGTACAGCACGTCTATTGTCTGCAAAACAGATCGCCACATCGCCTTCACGACGTGGTACAAACTCAAATGGAATAGCAACCCCATTCACCTGCTCAAAGGTATTCTTGACTTGCAGGACTGAAATGCCATTGCCAGTACCAATATTCCAGGCCCGGCAGCCTTGGGAGGCCAGACGGTTATTCAAGGCACATAAATGTGCATTGGCTAGATCCACCACATGAATATAGTCCCGCACTCCGGTACCATCGACCGTGTCATAGTCCTGCCCAAAAATAGACAGTTTTTCACGACGGCCTACAGCCACCTGAGTTACATAAGGCATTAAATTATTGGGAATCCCTTGTGGATCTTCCCCAATCTGGCCGCTTTTATGCGCACCGACCGGATTAAAATAACGCAATAATGCAATCGACCAGCGTTCATCAGCGATAGATAACTTTTCCAGTAACTGCTCAACAATCAGTTTAGTATAACCATAGTTATTGGTCGGCATTCCGGTAGGCATGTCTTCGTTTAAGGGTGAAGGATTATTTTCCCCATAGACCGTAGCCGAAGAGCTGAATACCAGTTTAAATACCTGTGCGCGCTGCATCGCCTGCACCAGACTGATGGAACCGGCAATATTGTTGTCAAAATAGTCCAAAGGAATCTGCTGACTCTCGCCAACGGCTTTCAGTCCGGCAAAATGAATCACTGCATCAATCGAATTTTGCTGAAAGACCTGATCGAGTAACTGGCTATTTCGAATATCACCTTCCACAAAGGTCAGACTTTTCTGGGTTAGCTTTTCTACCCGGCTTAAGGACTCGGAGGAGCTATTACACAGATTATCCAGTACAACGACCTCATGTCCGGCATTCAGCAATTCCACACAGGTATGTGAACCAATATAGCCTGCCCCGCCTGTGACCAGAATTTTCGCCATTTTACTTTCCTAATAGAACTTTAATTAAACCTTGGGTTGAGCCATCTAGACCATCCAGATCGGTCTGCTCACCATTCAGTATTGGCAATAACTGGTTGGCAATTTCCTTGCCTTTTTCTACGCCCCACTGATCAAACGGATTGATATTCCACAGCACAGACTGGACAAATACCTTATGTTCATAGAGTGCAATAAGCATGCCCAAACTGTATGGATTGAGTTCCTGCAATAACAGGGTACTGCTCGGCTGATTACCTTCATACTGTTTATAAGCCGGTAAGCTCGCCAATTCAGTTTGATCCAGTGCTTCATTGCCAAAAGCCAGTAAGCGCGATTGCGCCAGACAGTTGGATAAGGCCAGATGATGTTGTTCGACTAATGCTTCAGCGCTGTCTGCATAGGTATATTGCTGGCTGTTATAACGTTCTACCGGTGCAATAAAATCACAGCTGACTGACTGCGTACCCTGATGCAATAACTGATAGAAGGCATGCTGGGCATTCGGTCCTACTTCTCCCCAAATAATCGGACAAGTATCCAGCTGAACCTTCTCGCCATTGCGTTGGATTGACTTGCCGTTAGACTCCATTTCCAGCTGTTGCAAGTAAGATGCAAAATATTTCAGCCGTCCGTCATAAGGCAAAATCGCATGGGTCTGGATATCCAGAAAATTATTATTCCATGCCCCTAGCAAGCCCATCAATACCGGAATATTCTGCGCAAAAGGCTGGTACTGGAAATGCTGATCAACGGTATAGGCGCCAGCGAGCAGCTGCTTAAAGCCTTCAATCCCAATACTCAAGGCAATTGGCAGTCCGATACAGGACCAGAGTGAATAACGCCCGCCGACCCAGTCCCAGAGCAGCAACTGGTTTTCCGGTGCGATACCCCACGCCGTCATTTTGTCCGGCTTGGTCGATACGCCAATAAAATGATGCTTGAGAATATAAGGATGTTGACCTAAGGCCTTTTCCAGCCACAAGCGTACCGTCTGAGCATTGGTCAGGGTATCAATGGTGCCGAAGGATTTGGAGGAAATAATAAACAGTGTCGTTTCCGGACGCAGCTGATGCAACAGCTCAGACAACTGACTGCCATCCATAGTCGAAACAAAATGTACGTTGAGTGGCTGGGCAGACTGGTATTTAAAATCAGATAAAGCATGCGTGACCATCAAGGGACCGAGGTCTGATCCGCCCACCCCGATATTGACCACATCCTGAATGACTTCCCCGGTGGCACCGCGACGCTGTCCGGCATGAATTTGTTCCACCAGCGCATACATACGCTCCAGCTGGGCATGCACATCAGCTGCCAGATCAGCATGCTGTTGGTCCTGTTCCGGCAGACGCAGTGCCCAGTGCATGGCAGCACGCTGCTCGGTATAGTTGATTTCCTGATTGGAAAATAGGGAGCCAATCCAGGATCTGAGGTTCTGTGCATCGGCCCATTCGATCAGGCCCTGCAGCACATTTTTATTGATTCTGTGTTTACTATAGTCAAATAGCAGTTGTTCAAACTGGATAAAATATCGATTAAAGCGCTCCGGGTCAGCAGCAAATAGTTCCCGCAGATGCTCAGATTGAAGCTGTTCTTTGTTCGAGGCGAGTTTCTGACACACAGTTTCAGTGTCGAGATTTGGATTAAAATGGCTCAACATTAACGTCCCACCCCAATATAATTAAAACCACGTGTCTTGACATACGTCGGATCATACAGATTACGCCCATCCAGAATCAGGGGATGCTGCATCAACTTGATCAGATACGGATAATCCGGACTGCCATACTGTTTCCATGCCGTAATCAGACATAAGGCATGCGCACCTTCCACGGCCTGATACTGGTCTTTACACAGGATCAAATCTTCCCGTGGCCCATAGACCTTTTCAATATTTGCGATTGCCTGAGGGTCATGTAGCTTGACGGTCACGCCTTGCGCCCACAAAGCAGTCAGCATGGCATGTACCGGAGACTGCTGGATACTTGGGGTATTTTCCTTAAAGGCTGCACCCCAAATCGCAATGACTTTACCCTTTAAGTCTCCACGGAAATAGTTCCAGAGTTTACGAAACAGTAATTCTTTTTGCTGTTCATTAATATCCCAGACCTGTTCCAGCAACTGGTTTTTTACCCCTGAATCTGCCACGGCGTGAGTGAGAGTCCGGATATCATGGGAGAAATTCTCTCCACCAAAACCAACGCCGGGGAACAAATAGGCAGAACCAATCCGATTATCCGCAGCCATGCCTTGTCGTACCTGTTCAATATCAATGCCAAGTTTTTCTGCCACACTGGCCAAATCGTTCATATAACTGATCCGGGTGGCCAGCATGCCGGAAATACTCAACTTGGTAAATTCGGCATCCAGAACCGGCATAAATAGATACTGCTGCGCGCGTGGAAATAATGGACGTAAGAGTTCTTTGATTTTAGGCTGGATATCTGCATGATCACAGCCCACAATCAGCTGGGTGGCCTGAGTAAAGCTACGCAGTGCATTCCCTTCCTGAATAATATCTGGCAGATAAATCCAGTCATCATTCGGCAGTAACTGCTGAAAGCGTTGCGTGCCATGCAAGCCAAAGGTCGAAGCATTAATCATCAGCTTGGGATGGGCAAAACAGGCATGCCGGATGGTGTCCAACATCTGAAATGCCTGCTGTTCTTCAGTCGCATTAAAACTAAAGAAAAAAACATCCTGATTAAAATCCAGATGCTGAAAATCGCAACAATTTAAAAAGCCAGATTTTTCCTGTTTTTGCAGTAATAGCTGGAGGGATTCATCCTGGAAATAGGGCAGAGCCGACTCATCTGCACCGAAGCTATTACACCAGACCACCTGGTGACCACATTCAGATAAAAGGGCCGACATGACCCCCGAAAATAAGGTTTTCCCTAATACTGCGACTTTCATATTATTCCTTTTTATTATTTTTTCTTACAAAGCCAGTTCCTGAATTAATGCTTTAAACTCGGCACCGAGTTTAGGATGATCAACACCATAATGTAAAACAGCCTTTAAATAACCTAACTTACTGCCACAGTCAAAGGTCTGGCCTTTCATGCGGTAGGCTTCTACAGCTTCTGTCTGCTGCAGCATGGCAATCGCATCTGTGAGCTGGATTTCATTGCCTGCCCCGCGTGGGGTCTGTTCCAAAAGCTGCATGATTTTGGCCGGCAGAATATAACGTCCGACCACAGACAAATTCGAAGGTGCCGTTCCGACCGCCGGTTTCTCAACGATCCCTTGCATGACGATACTTTCACCTTCCTCAGGTGATGCAGCAACATCCACGATGCCATACTGGTCTACCAGATGTTCAGGCACCGCTTCCACCATGATTTGTGAAGCTTGAGATTGTACATAGCGCTGAATCATGCGTGACAGGTCATTTTCCGGGTCCTGATCTTTCACCAGCACATCCGGTAACAGCACTGCAAAATCATCATCACCAATCACGGCTTTGGCACATAATACCGCATGGCCCAGACCTAAAGGCTGAGGCTGACGTACACTAATCACACTGACACCCGTAGGTAAAATTTCAGTAATTTCTTTGAGTAAGTCGGTCTTATTTTTTTGCTCAAGGGTGGTTTCAAGTTCAAAGTTACGGTCAAAATAGTTTTCAATCGATGCTTTGGAAGAATGAGTCACCAGAATAATCTGCTCAATCCCAGCAGCGACTGCTTCACGTACCACATATTCAATCGCAGGGCGATCCACGACTGTCACCATTTCTTTAGGAATGGATTTACTGGCAGGTAAAAAACGCGTACCTAAACCAGCCACAGGGAGAATTGCTTTCTTGATCATATCTATAAAAACCTAGTTCACTTTAATTTCGTTACCGCGTACATAACCATCCACATAATGTTCTAATTGTGCCAGCGCCCATTCAATGTCGGTCTGAGTCGCTGTAAGTTCATGTATGCGGTTAAATACTGCCAGAATTTCTGCTAATGGATAATGTTTTTCGACAGATCGCAGAATACGCGTATGTGAAGTAATTTCTGTATTTTCTTCGTCAATCAGCAATTCTTCATAGAGTTTTTCGCCCGGACGTAATCCCGTATATTGAATTTCAATATCGCCATTCGGATTCTTAGCATCTCGGACCTCGAGGCCACTGAGGGCAATCATTTGTCTAGCCAGATCCTGAATCCGCACCGGCTCGCCCATGTCCAGCAAAAACACGTCGCCCCCCGTCCCCAAGGCACCGGCCTGAATCACCAGCTGCGAGGCTTCCGGGATGGTCATAAAGAAACGGGTTACTTCTGGATCAGTCACGGTAATCGGACCACCTTTGGCAATTTGCTGTTTAAACAGCGGCACGACCGAGCCCGAAGAACCGAGGACATTACCAAAGCGCACAATACTGATCTGAGTCTGATTCTGAGCCTCTGCCATAGCCTGACAGTACAGCTCTGCCATACGTTTGGTCGCACCCATCACGTTGGTTGGACGTACCGCTTTATCAGTTGAAATCAACACAAAGGTTTCTACACCTTTTTTTACCGCCGCATTCACACTAAAGGCGGTTCCAACAGCATTGTTTTTCAAACCTGCCAGCGGATTACACTCCACTAGCGGCACATGCTTATAAGCAGCAGCGTGATAAACGGTTTGTACGCCATATTGTTCAATCACCCGTTCTAATTTACGTTCGTCGAGAACTGAACCTAGAATTGGAATAATTTCACAGCTTGCCGTAAGACGTAATTCTTTATCGATACGATATAAAGCAAATTCTGTTAGCTCATAAATAATAATTTTGACAGGCTGATTTCTAATAATTTGACGACATAGTTCTGAACCAATCGAGCCACCTGCGCCTGTGACCATGACTACTTTATTTTTAATATTTTTAGCCAAAAGCGCTGGAACTGGTGGTACAGGATCACGCCCCAGTAAATCAATAATATCCACTTCCTGAATATCAGAAATTCGAATTTCACCATTGACCAATTTAGTCAGACCCGGAATCTCGGTAATTTTTAAATGAGCCGGCTCTAAAAACTTGATAATTTCACTTTTACGTATTCGCCCTACTGACGGCAGTGCAATTAAGATTTCATCAATTTTGAATTTTGTAAAACATTTCAAAGCAGTATGTGGTAAAAAAACTTGGATACCACCAATATTTTGGCCACTTAAAGAAGGATCATCATCAATAAATATAATCGGTAGATGTTCATTAGAACGGTTTAAAGTAGCTGCTACTTGCTGACCAGCATGACCTGCTCCATAAATCGCGATACGTTTTTTCGGTACACCTGACTTTAAATAGGATTGTACGATAAAACGAATCACACCACGACTAAACCAGATCCAGGCAAACATCATAAAGCCGAACATCAAGGGAATAGAGGTCGGGATGAAAGCATGGGTGCCATAAGCCAGCAAGTACAACCCGATCACGCTTAATATCGTAGCCAGACCCAATTTAACAATAAAAAACTCATTAAAGGTACGTACAATAAAACGGTATACGCCACAAATAAACAGCATAAAAACTGCTATTGCACTGACCCAAATCGAGCCAAAAGGAATATTGGGTACAACCTCTGCACCGAGGTCAAACTGGCGGATGGCATAACACAGCCAGATCAGGATCGGGAATATACAGAAATCTAAAATAACTAGAAATGCGAGTTTTGCTGAACGTGGAGATTCAACAAGTGGCAGAATGATGGACTTCACGTGATGTGTCTTCTCAATAGTACTTATAAGTTTCAATCCAATTTAAGTATTAGAATGATTAAATTGAAGCTTGGGTAAATTTATCGAATGCACCCATAAGTGCATTCTACGTGATTGAATCATGGATAGATTATATGCGACTAATCACTTGTCGCAGGGCATTTTCAGTTGTTTGAATATTATTTTCTGTTAACGTCGGATGTACCAGAAACATTAAGCTGGTTTCACCCAGTTTTTGTGCATTCTGCAAACGCTGTACTGGTCGCCATGGCGTAGCATCGAAAGCATGCTCTAAATAGACTTCTGAGCAAGATCCACTAAAACATGGTACAGCTAAAGCATTAATTTCTGCCATAATCCGGTCACGCGACCAGTCTGCTGGTAAAGCATCCATATTGACTTGCACATAGCACTTATACCAGGCATGCGTATAGTCAGCATCTGGTGTATGTACGGTAAAATAAGGGCTATCCTCAAAACAGGCCAAGATTCTTTTCGCATTTTCAGTACGTTTCCGAGTCCATTCCGGCATTTTTTTCAGCTGGATACGACCGATCACCGCCTGCATTTCCATCATGCGCCAGTTGGTACCAAAGGAATCATGTAACCAGCGGAAACCCGGTGGATGCTGCTTGTTATAAATACTGTCAAAATTCTTGCCATGGTCTTTATAGGACCACATTTTTTTCCACAGCTCTTCATCGTTGGTGGTGACCATACCACCTTCACCACCTGTGGTCATGATCTTGTCCTGACAGAAAGACCAGGCCGCGATATGACCAATTGAACCCGCAGATTTGCCTTTATATTTCGCGCCATGCGCCTGTGCACAGTCTTCAATTACATACAGGCCTTTATCGGAAGCCAATTGCATGATCGGATCCATGTCACACATCCAGCCTGCCAGATGCACACAGATAATCGCTTTGGTATTTGGGGTAAGTACTGCTTCAATAGTTTGAGCAGAGATATTCTGTGAATCCAGTTCAACATCGGCGAAAATTGGATTTGCCCCAGCAGTCACAATCGAGCTAGCCGAGGCCAAGAAGGTGCGTGAGGTGACAATCACATCATCCCCTGCACCAATGCCTAATGCCTTAAGTGCAACATCCAGCGCGACCGTTCCATTGGCTAAAGCCACTGCATATTTGGTTTCTGCAAACTGGGCAAATTCTTTTTCAAACTCACGGCATTCCTGTCCGGTCCAGTAGTTGACTTTATTCGAAAATAAAACCCTGGAAACCGCATCCGCTTCTTGCTGGGTAAAACTTGGCCATGGTTCAAATGCAGTGTTTAACATGATGTTTCCTGAATTTTTAAAATTAAAAGACTTATTTTTTCTCTAGAATTCGTGCCGGATTGCCAATCACCGTTACGCCCGGTGGAACGCTCTTGGTGACCACAGCCCCCATACCGACTACCGCACCTTTGCCAATCACCAAAGGTTGGTCCGGTGTGCCCTGTTTAATCACAACTCCACTACCAATATAGGCATGGTCTTCAATATGGATATTGCCATTGCATTTCACCCCGGGAGCAAAGGTAACGTAATCACCAATGACACAGTCATGCTCTACATAACTGTATAAATTGGCATGAAAACATTTGCCAATCTTGATATTGGAGGTGAGAGTTACAAACGGGCTTAGGGCAGCACCTGGGGCAATTTCTATTGCATCCATACGCACAACATTATCTGCCTGAACCGTCCAGAGCTCAATTGCATCTTGTTCAAGTTTTATCGCAATTTTTTCACGAATTTGACTATTGGCAATCGCAATTAGAACCGACTTTCTATCGGCCTTTAGATTTTTAAATGCTGTATAATTTAATGCTGTATGACCGTTAATTACTATTTCATCGATCAGGCTGTCATCAATAAAATAGATTTCGGCACTTATATTCTGACGTTGTAATTGCTGGCGGGCCACAGGCATCAAGCTTCGACCGCAACCCGAAGCACCATAGACGGCATAGATTTCAGTCATGAATCTTGTCCGTTTTTTGTGCCGGTAAATTTGGTCATGGTCGCTTCACCTTCAGCACTGATATCGTCTTTTGCTAAAACTTTATGTACCGTTTTAAACATGATTTTAAAGTCGAGCCAGATGGATTGATTTTCCACATACCAGGTATCTAGCTTGAACTTCTCTTCCCAGCCAATGGCATTGCGGCCATTCACTTGTGCATGACCGGTCATCCCCGGGCGCACGTCATGGCGTTTAGCCTGTTCAGGGCTGTAAAGTGGCAGGTATTCCATCAACAATGGGCGTGGGCCAACAATGCTCATATCACCTTTAATCACATTCCAGAGTTCCGGCATTTCATCCAGACTGGTAGAACGTAGCATTTGACCAAAAGGTGTTAGACGCTCACTATCCGGTAATGGATTACCCTGTTCATCTACGGCATCTTTCATGGTCCGGAACTTGATCATCTCAAAGGGCTTACCATGTAAACCGGGACGCACCTGGCGAAACAACACCGGAGAGCCTAGATTTTTTTTCACTTTATGAGCTACAAAGGCATAAAGTGGTGAAAGCAGGATCAGGGCAATGGAAGCGATAATAATATCGAGAAGGCGTTTTAGCATGGTCTTATCCTTGTGCAACCCAATCAGAAAATTTTTGTGAAAGTTCCTGACGATTAAACTGAGAACGAGCTAAATTCTGTGCATTTTTTCCCATCCCAACAAGCTCATCACGATGATCTGCCGCATATTCTAATGCATCTGCAAAAGCTTGCGAATTTTCAGGTAACACAGCAAAACCACACTGTTTTTCTATAATCAACTCTGCCAACCAACCTGGATAGTTATTCAAAACAGGTAAGCCTGCTGCAATGTAATCGAAGAACTTATTTGGGGATGTACCATAATAAAATGCAGGTACATTGGCTAAAATTTGTAGTCCGAGATCCGCACTTGCCATTAAACCGGCCAATTTATTTTTATTCACTGGATCATGAAAAACAATGTTTGCTAATTCTAATTGTTGGGCACGAGCCATTAAGGGCTTCTTCTGCATACCATCTCCAACTAGAACTAACTTTATGTCATCTCTGCCTCTTTTCCGCAACTCTACAGCCACATCAATTACAGCATTCAGACCGTTTGCCAAGCCATGGGTACCAGTAAAGATTGCCATCAAATCGGTTGCTTTTACATTTGCTGGACGCCAAGCCTGTTGCTCTTGAGCAAATATATCCAGATCACAACCATTTGGAATAGAAGCCACTTTTTGTGGATCAATACCGCGTTTTACAATACCTTCTACAATCCCAGGAGATAAACCAATCAAGCGGTCTGCTGAATGATAAGACAACCACTCCAGAACAGACATCATCCATAGAATAACCGGATTTTTAATAACCCCCATTGCCTTTGGTAATTCTGGCCATAAATCTCTAACTTCAAATACAAATGGCTTTCTGCGGAACCATTTAGCAAAAATTCCCGGAATACCTGCTGTCAGAGGTGTAGTCGTTGCAAATAAGACATCATAATTTTCTGTAAAAGCAACTTTAATAGATTTAAATGCAAAGCTTAAAAAAATTAAGATACGCTTTAAGAAAGACAAACTATTTGAATAGGGCAATTCAAATTCAATGATATCAATACCATCTACATTACCTCTACGCATACCACGATCAAATGGCGCTGTGAGCCCTGTTTGCCCAGCACCAAAAGATCCGCAGATCATTGTAACCTGATGTCCATTACGAATGAGTGACTGCGCCATTGCGTATGAACGAATGCCTGCTGAACCTTTGGGTGTAGAAAAATGTTGGTGGAAATATAGAATTTTCATGAAAGATCTTTAATTACTGTGATTATGGTTGAGGACTGTTTTACCTTCACCTCTAGTACAGGTAAGACGGTTTTCTGATAGTAATAACGAGACTCAAATCCCGAAGAAAGAACTATCTCCACCTCGTTATCTGTTTTAATTTCAATTGAAATCGCACCATTACAAATTTTTTTATCATTAAGTTCCCATTTACCAGGCTGTAAGCGCCAACGTAAAACTGCCTGATCTTTAAAACCTGAAACCTGATCTGTAACCACAATATCTTTATTTTTTAAAACAATATTTCTTTGATGTTTACAACCCCAATTATCTTGATAACCACAAGAAAACTGGTCTTTCTGATAATTTAAATTTTCAGGCTTTAGCCATGCACCAAATAAAAAACGGCTTAATCTTGGCATCTGTGAATGCTGGTCAAACTGCACGGTATTATGACTTCCTGTCCCGCTAAAATACTCTAGATCCTCTGCAGAGGAGTTATAACTGTATGTACCGCCATCTCTAAGTATATTTTGGCCATTGCACCACACATCCAAATGTAAGGCATCGCATTGGCTCGGCCTAAATTGAAATATAGGCAATTTAAAAGCAATAAAAAAGCTACTGTTCTCAGCAGTGATTAAACCACTAGAATCAAATAAGACGTTTTTGTTTGGCAGGTTGGAATCCGATTTATGCACTTTCTTTATATCAAAGAATTTTAATGTTTCATCATAACTCCCTGATTCAGCATAATAACTATACTGACAAAATAAAGTGCTAGCCAACTGTACAGTTGGTCTAAAGTCACGATAATCAGTCGCACAGACAGGCAAAAGCTTAGCGCCATCATTCGCACCTAAGTTTGGCGTATCCCCATCTTGCTGTGTCAAAATATACAACCAATCTGTGGCTTTTCCCATTTGAGTATAGAGACGCTGAGAAAATTTAGGCAAATTCAGTTTCTGTCTAATTATTTCTGCCAGACAATATGAATCCAACATCACACGATGGTAATTGACGGAATATTGGCTAAAACCACCATCTTGCATAATCAGCTTAGATGCACGATTTTCAAGCCACTTACGCCCTAATGACTGCCATGTGCTGTAGAGTTTTGTTTGATTTACACTATTCAGCAATGAGCCACCTATGAACAAGGCAGCCGCTTCTGAAGTTCCATGATTGTTATCTTGCGCAATCGCATAATCAATCGTAGGAGCAATTCGCTTTAGATGAATTTCTATAAGCGCCAGTACATTCTGCGATGGTGACTCCAATTGCTCTAAACCAATTAACGCGCTGATTAAATGCATCACCCGAATTGATGCTTCCTGACCACATTTCCAATTGGGGCCGAGGTATGCAGAATTATTCTTACACCAGTTATTCAACCACTGATCAAGCTGAGCCAATTCACTTTGATCATGACTTTCATGATGTTTTAAAACAAAGTGAAGCAGCCAATCAAAACGGGATGCCTCCCAGATGCCTTTAATGTCACCTACATTGGCATCAAAGTCAGGAATTTCAAACCAGGATTTTCCTGTATTGGCAAAATTAGCCCCTGTTAAAGGGCTATAAAACCAGTTGGGATACTGACCTATGGCATAAGACTTCCAGCCAAAAGCTGTAAGCTGATATGAAGGCTCAAACACTGTTTCTTGCTGTTGAGGATGTGCGAAAAAAGAGCCTGAAGGCATTTGTGCAGCAATTTTCTGCACAGGATTTAACCCAGTCTTAACACCAATACGGTACTTAAATACTCTGAATAAATTTAAGAGGCCTAGACTTAAAGCTGTTTGAGCTTTCATTTTTACACTCATGCTTGCGACCGTAAAATTTCTGTTGCCTGAATTGTAATTCGAGCCACTTCAAAAATTTCATCCGCAGGGATGGGAGCTTCTTTGCCGTCACGAATACTCGCAACAAAAGCAGCTGCACATGCATCTTGCCCTTTATCTTGACGCCATAGATTCATTTTACTAAATCCAGGCCAGCCAAAGCCTTTAAGCTTTCTGAAGTTATCCAGCTGCAGTACGCGCCCTGCTGTAAATACCTCTACACGCTCTTTAGGGAAATTTGAAGCGCCATTCGCCAAATAGAAAATAGTGCCAAACGAACCATCTTCAAAACCTAGCGTAATGCTTGCTTTATCTTCTAGGACTTGCACAGCATCGGTTTCACCCATACGTCTAGCTTGAACAGACACAATTTTTGAACCTGATAAAAAGCGCATTAAATCTATGAAGTGACATGCCTCACCAATAATACGCCCACCGCCTACCGCATTATCCTGTGTCCAATGATCTGCAGGAATTGCTCCTGCATTCATGGTCATAATAAAGCTTTTAGGCTCTTTAACCGTGTCTAGCAAGGCTTTCATTTTTTGCACTTGAGGTGCAAAACGACGGTTAAAGCCCACCATGACACGGGCATATTGTTTATTTTCTATATTTTGATTATAAGCCTGTTCAACTTTTTCTATTTCTTCTACCGTCAACGCCAATGGCTTTTCTACAAAAACATTTTTACCCGCTAACAGCGCTTTTTCTACAAAATAGGCATGGCTATTATGTCGTGTTGCAATTGCTACAGTATTTACATCTTGATTGCTTAATAAGGCATCTATATCTGTCGATGCTTCTGCAAATCCTGCCTTTTCACCATGAATCACCCCATTAATACCACCAGAAGTTACAATGGTATGCAGTTGTGAAGCCGCTTTTTTAAATGCAGGAATTAAAATACGTGAAGCATAATTGCCTGCACCAATAAAACCAACGACAGCATTTTGTGCATCAATCTGAATTGGTTTTAAAATGACTTTCTTTTCTGTTCGTGTTTCTACGGCCGAATTGTATTTAAGTAAAATACCCAAACCTGATTTATCTTCTGTTAAAACATCATAAGCTTTTGGCGCATCTTCAAATTCAAAACGATGGGTAATTAAGGTATCTACATTTAATGTGCCTGCCGCCATCATATCCAACACTGCAACAAAGTTACGCTGTTCTGTCCAGCGAACAAATCCTACCGGGTAATCCTGTCCTTTTTCTTCATAAGCAGCATCGTAACGACCTGGTCCATAAGAACATGACACCTGAAAGCTCAGTTCTTTTTCATAGAAGTCTGCACGATTTAACTCTAAACCTGTTACACCGACTAAAATAATACGGCCACGTTTACGGCTCATTCGTGCTGCTTGAATAACAGGATCACTCACTTTAGTTGATGCAGTAATAATTACTCCATCTACCCCTGCACCACGGCTAAATGCTAAACCTGCAGCAACAGGGTCTTCACCTTTGGCAGGGTTACAGACTTCTGCACCAAAATGTTTGGCAAGTTCGAGTTTGCTTTGGTCAAAGTCAATAGCCAATACACGGCAGCCATTTGCTCTTAGCATTTGAATGGTGAGTAAGCCAATTAAGCCTGCACCTGTCACGACAAAGCTTTCACCCAAAGTCGGTTGAGCAAGACGGATACCTTGCAAGCCAATACTTGCGACGACAGCAAAAGAAGCAGATTCATCACTGACATTATCTGGAATTTTTGCACAAAGGTTTTTAGGTACTTTCACCATATCAGCATGTGGGCCATTTGACACAACACGATCGCCAACTTGGAAATCATCTACATTGGCACCTACTTCATGCACGATACCCACATTGCAATAACCTAATGCAAGTGGTTGAGCCAGTTTAGATTTTACAGCGTCATAAGTCGTTAATAAGCCATCTGTTTGTACTTTTTCCAGTACCATTTTCACTTTTTCTGGTTGCTGGCGTGCTTTATCAATTAGAGATGCCTTACCAAATCCAACCAACATACGTTCTGTTCCAGCAGAAATAAGCGAAGTCGTTGTGGAAATCAGTAAATGACCTTTTGAACATTGTGGTACAGGAGCTTCAGTCACAGTCGTACCACCATTTGCCATATCTTGGAGAATTTGTTTCATTAATAACTTCCTAAATATTCATCAACTTTTTGACTAAGATCATCTTTTTCTAAATTAAACAACATAACACCATCTGGTCTAGGTACAACATCTGATGCTAAAACGGGAGCACCAAAATATAATGCTTCCCTTAAACTAACAGAATCACCGTCAGTTGTTGTTGCGCGAATAAATAATTTCGTCACCTGTAGAAGTGGCCAGATTTTCTTATCGTCCTCTAAGAAGATAAGATTGTCATATTTCCCAGTAAGTGAACGCACCTTTGCTCTTATTTCTTGGCTAAAACTAGTTTCTGGATAACTTGCAATAGCAATAAGGAAATAATCATGTTTATATTTTGGTGCTAGTTTCGCAAAAATATCTATTAAAGAACCTAATGTATAAATATCAGCTCCCTTAGCAT
Organism: Acinetobacter sp. 129952; assembly: GCF_056642055.1. Next base: position 131,403 of record NZ_JBWVSU010000007.1, read on the forward strand.
CTAAATTTGGCTGAAATGCACTAGTTAATATAATTTTCCTTTGCTGATTTTTTAATGTTGTCTTATATAACTCCAACAGCCTTGGATCATATGTATGTAAAATATCTTTCAATTCGGCTTTTGCAGGAGGCAAAAATGCAGAAACTGTTTCAAACTTATGATTAATATCTTGAAATCTATTAAATACTTTATAATTTTCCTTAAGATGTTCATTTACTAACATAATATTTTTACACTTAAGGAAAAAATTTAAATAAACTTTCTTTTTCCATCCTACTAAAGAAAGAAAGTGCCTACTAGAATTATGATCATAAAATATTACAGTTCCATATCGTGCAAAAAAACATGCCAATAAAATCAATATAAAATTAGAAGCACTTAAATGTTTAATTTCTTTAGATCTTAAAGCCATAACTATCTTTAAAATATTTTTCTTACATGGTTCAAGTAAAACAATTTTAGCATTTTTAGTATTATTACTTAGCTGCTCTAGTTTGCGTTGGTTAAAAACCGTAACACCACCTATGGGCGATGGAAGTTTACCAATAAAAAATATTTTATCCACTTAATTCCCACCTGATCTAGATTTTCCAACTCTACAAAAAATTAAAATACACATTGAAACAACAACACTAAGAATAAAAAAAGTTCTAAGATTACTAATCATATCGTTTCTGAGAGTAAAGGAAAAACAGAATATGTATATTGCTCCTAACAAAACCCCAAAATGAGACTTATTATAAAACTTAGAAAAGAACACGATTAAAAAAGCAAAAGCGATAGGGCCGAAAATATTAAAATTCATCATAGATTCAAGAATGGCATTAAAAGCCAAGCCACCACCCGAATTATAAATATCTGGATAAAACTCTTTCACGAAGTTAACTGATGGTGAAATAGGCCTACTAGGAAAAATAAATGTAGGAACGATCTGCGCAAATGTTTCCAAATAAGTAGGCTGCATTTGGACTGAAGAATATCTAGAAAAGTAATCATTCCAAACAATACTAAAGGCACCAAATTCAGACTTATCAGGACTAAAGGCTGTTCCATAATCGAGTTCACTTAAAATGGCACCCCATTCAGAAAAGCTCGTATTTCTCAAATACCCATAAACCCACATTAATAACCCGAATACAAGCCCATACCCAATATAAATTGGATTAATACGCTTCTGCACATTAATAGCAAATGCACAAATAACGAATAAAATTATTGCTAACTTCCTATCACCTAGGATTAAAATATCCGTAGCAGAGAACAAAATTAATGGTAACAACAAAAAAACTAAAGCCTTCCCATTTTTCTGTTCAACACTAACAACAAACCAAACATAAAAGACAGAAAAAGAATAAACAAAAAGTTTATAAACATCAAAAAGGGTGGATTTAGATTTATAAATATCTGCACGAGAAACAGCACCAATATCTAGTGAAAAAAGCGTTGCAACCATAATTATATATAAAAAAACGATAATACTATAAAATAAAAAAACTGTATTTAAACTCAATCTTTTTCTAAAATTTAAATTTGGTATTTTCACCCTACTAAAATATGAATCAAAAAAAATAAAGGATCCAAAAAAAATAAATGTATAAAAAATTAAGCTTGCATTTGTCCTTTCAAGGAAATAGCTATAATCTCTATAAATAAATGAGTTAAAGATTGCGGTCAAAAAGTATGGTAATGCAGTAACGAAAACAATTGTGCTCGGTGAAAGAATTCCATTTTTTTTAATCTGAAAAAGAGATAATAAAACAATAGAAACAATAGAAACATTTATAAAAAGATCTAAGCTCTCTAAACTTATGAGTAGCCATAGTAGGCATATCATAACAAGTGAAATCCCCCCCCAAATAAATGCTAATCTATTCATCTCAACCTCTTTACATACATCAGAATGCTATAAAAATTTACAACATAAATGAGCAGCATAATTATCAAAAATAAAATCACAAAACTTGAAAAAGATAACTTTGCAAAAAAAACTACTAAAGGTAAAACTATAGCAACAGAAGCAAATCTAACTAATTCAAAACCTAAAGCTTTATTAACCTTGCCCCATAATGGATATAATGTAGTTAAAGGTTGAAGCAAAGCATCAAAAAAGTAGTATATAAATAACAGGGACAGCAACCATGAGAATTCCAACCATTCACGGCCAAAAAATATCATTATTATATAACTTGAGCAAAACACTAAAAAAACTAAAAAGCATGCAAAAGACATTAAGACAATAATAAAATTTCTTGTCGTCAATACACTTTCAAAAAGCTCTTTAATTTTTTTCGCATCACTGTATTCACCATTAAAAAGTATCAATACGTTTCTTCTTATCAATGAAAATGGAACAGCCATTGTTTGAGAAAACAAAAAATATGCACCAATTTGACTCTTGTCAAAAACATATCCCCCAAACAAAACTGGTATCACAGGAGTTGAATATTGTATAAAAGTGAGAAAGGAGTTCTTAAAACCTTCTCTATAGTTTTTATAAAAAAAAGGGATGAAATTATTCAACTTAAATGACAAGGATCTCCGAATAAATAAAAAGAATAGAATAGAAATTATTAACTGCGGCAAAATATTGGCTAACAATAGTCCATTTTCATGAAAAACATAATAAAAAACTACAATCATTACAATTTGAAGAAGCAATTGATTTGTTTTATAAAAAATAAATTTATTATAATCCTTTATTAATATAAGATATTGACTCAATAAATTAAAAAAACTTAGACTCAGGCAGAATAACAACAAATAAAGAATATTATACTTAAAATGAAAGACATTGTTAGCAATGACAACGCATATACACAATAAAAAGAAAGTTATGATACTTACAACTATAGCATTAGAGAAAAATTCATTTTTTTCTTCTGCACAAACTCTATCACTGAGCACAATATAATCAAAGCGCATCGCAGCTACAATTGCAAATACTGAGGCAAAACTTAGATACCAACCTAACTCACCAAATACTTCTGGTTTATAAAGTCGTGATGAAATCATAACAGATACTGCAACCAGTATCTGTACAATTACCCCACCGGCTATAAGCTTGGATAGAATCTTCATAAACTTTATCTATTCTTTATAAACTTTATTGGATTACCTGCATGTATTTCCATAGAAGATATTTCTATACTTTTAACAATAGATTCAGCACCAATAATTGAACCCTTACGAATCGTAGTATTTAAAAAAATACTGCTCCCTCGTCCTATCCAAACATCTTCTTCTATCAGAATTTCACCTTTCTTCATTCCTTGTTTGTTTATTGGTTCATTCTTATCAAATAGATGTTGTGCGTCTCTAATAGATACCCACTCTGCAATTAAAGTATTACTTTGTATCTCAACTTTATTAATTGCAGAAACAACAACGCCTTGTGTCATTTTCACACAATCACCAACTATTAGTTGGCCAAATGGCGGTATATCAAAATGACTAAATGCCCCAATATCACATTTTTTACCAAACTTAATACCTTTATGCGGTGGGTATTTGAAAATGACATTTTTCCCAACTTTAGGAATTCCTTTACAAATCCCGCCACATAAATTAATTAACAAAAATAATTTTAGACCACGATAGTAATCACCAAGTCTAAAAAAAAATTTGAATAGGCTATACATTTATAAAATGCCTTTCGTATCGACTACATAAGAAAAAGAGAAGTTCATATCTTTAAACTGTCTATGATCAACCAAAATCAAATGGATATCTGCTTGTTGATGTTCTTCAAGAGCAATCAATTTAATATTTGAAGGCAGCTTGGCAGGAAGTTCATGAATATTCGGTTCTATTGCAAGAATATTTAAACCTTGTTCAGCCAATTTTTTCGTGATTTCAAGTGCTGGGCTCTCACGCAGGTCATCGATATCTGGTTTAAAGGCCAAACCGTAGCAAGCGATCGTGACATCTTGAATCGTCTTATTTGGATTTGCTTGTAAGAAATCCGCAATTTTAATTTTAACCTGATCAATAACCCATTCAGGTTTGGCATCATTCACTTCACGTGCAGTACGAATCAAGCGTGCTTGTTCTGGTGTCTTTGCCACAATAAACCAAGGATCAACCGCAATACAGTGACCGCCGACCCCAGGTCCTGGCTGTAAAATATTGACGCGCGGGTGACGATTCGCCAGTGAAATCAACTCCCATACATTGATATCTAGCTTGTCACAAATAACTGAAAGCTCATTTGCAAAAGCAATATTGACGTCACGGAATGAGTTCTCTGTCAACTTACACATTTCTGCAGTACGAGCATTGGTTTCAATACATGCGCCTTTTACAAAGATTTTGTATAAATCACATGCTGCTTTTGAACAACGTGGTGTCATTCCACCAATAATACGGTCATTACTGATCAATTCTTGTAAAACTTTACCTGGCAACACACGTTCTGGGCAGTGCGCGACTAAAATATCAGCATCTTCACCCTTTTGTTGCGGGAAGCTTAAATCTGGACGTGCTTCACTTAACCAAGCCGACATTTGTTCAGTCGCTTCAACAGGCGATGTCGACTCTAAAATAACCAAATTACCGGGCTTTAAAAAAGGTGCTAAAGCCTTAGCAGCAGATTCAATGTATTTTAGATCTGGCTGATAATCATCTTTAAAAGGTGTCGGGACTGCAACAATATAGGCATCAGCCTCGCATGGCTGAAGTTGAGCAGATAATTTCTGTTGTGCAACTACATCTCGCACTAGAGCATCTAGGTCAGGTTCTACAATATGCACCTTGCCCTGATTAATTAAATCTACCGCATGTGGGTTAACATCTACACCTGTGACTTTTACCCCATGTGCAGCAAAAGTGGCTGCTGTTGGTAACCCAATATAACCTAAACCAATAACACAAATATGTTTAAACTGTTGCATTCTTTTGACCTTCTTTATTACTTTAAAGCTTCAATAATCTGTTTACAGGCTGTTCCATCCCCATAAGGATTATGTGCTGCCGCCATAGATTGGTACAAGCCCGTATTTTCTAATAGCTCAATCACAGACTGTTGTATAAGTGCCGCATCTGTGCCTACAAGCTTAACTGTACCAGCCTCTACCGCCTCTGGTCGCTCAGTTGTATCTCGCATCACCAAAACAGGCTTGCCCAAAGAAGGTGCTTCTTCCTGGATACCACCAGAGTCGGTTAAAATTAAATAACTACGGTTCATTAAGTACACAAAAGGCAAATAATCCTGAGGTGCAATCAGATGGATATTAGAGATATCCGAGAGCAATTCATTCACAGGTTTTTGTACATTTGGGTTTAAGTGTACAGGGTATACAATTTGCACATCAGGGTACTGTTTTGCAATATTTGCCAATGCTGTACAAATATTTAAAAAGCCCTGACCAAAATTCTCACGACGATGTCCAGTGACTAGGATCAATTTTTTTGCTGAGTCTAGAAAGTCGAATTGTTGTTCAAACCGATTAATAATTTCTTGGTCTGTTTCGACCTTGCTTTTTACAGTAAGTAAAGCATCGATCACCGTATTACCAGTAATGGTAATCGAATTAGGCGCAATATTTTCTTTGACTAAATTATTATAGGAAGATTGTGTAGGAGCGAAATGATAGGTAGTTAAGGCACCAGTAAGCTTACGGTTGGCTTCTTCTGGCCAAGGTGAGTAAATATCGCCTGTACGTAAGCCTGCTTCTACATGCCCCACTGCAATTTTGTGATAATACGCCGCTAGAGAAGCAGCAAAAGTCGTTGCAGTATCACCATGTACCAGTACAACATCTGGTGTCCACTCTACAAAAACTTGCTCTAAACCTTTCAAAACACCTGAAGTAATATCTGACAAGGTTTGTCCTGGTTTCATCAGGTTTAAGTCAAAATCTGGAGTCAAATTAAACAGCTCAAGTACTTGATCTAACATTTGTCTATGTTGACCTGTTACACAGACTTTGACTTCAAAATCGACCATTTGTTCTTTTAATTTTAATGCCAATGGTGCCATTTTAATAGCCTCTGGTCGTGTACCAAATACCAACAATACTTTTTTTTTCACTTTACCCGCCTTTATTTATGAGTACGATTAACAAATTAAAATTAATTTTGTTTAACTTAAATCTTTAAATAAATAACTACTTAAGCTCTTATCTATACTCATTTTAATTGTTGCATATGATGACTTGAAAGTGCTAAATCTCAATTACTTACATATAAGCTCACATCTTTCGGCAAGCATACTAGCAGAAAACTATGAAATTTCTATTATGATTTGTGCTCAAAGTAGCTCAAAAATATTTTCGCGTATGCTTTCTGTTAAATTCAATTAGTTTATTTGTAACTATTAAAATAATTTAAACTTTTTATAACATTAGCCTCTTATCATAAAACTAGAAAGATAGTTACAAATTGCTATGTATCAGATCAATAACTTGGGTAGAATAGTTTCAATTTTAAAATTTAAAAATAATCTTTGGGAAAACGTGTGCGACACTTTCAACTAGCTGCTTTATTGGCATGTGGCCTTGCTACTACAGGGTGTGCAGTCACCTCTGGTCTACAAACATACGACTTACCTGACGAAGGCGTTTTTCAAACTGACCTGGGTACTACAGTAAATGTCATAAAACTCACTCAAGATTCCATTATGGCTGCCCGGCCTGCTGAATATAATATTCAACAACAATATGCTCACCTGTTCAAAACACAGCACCGGAACTACAGCCTGAGTCCAGGTGATATTTTATCAATTTATTTATGGGCTTATCCAGAACTTACATCTTCCAGCAATAGTATTAGCAATGATCAGGCTGCTCAGGCGAATGGTTTCCAAATCGATTCGGAAGGTTATATCCAGTTTCCAATTATTGGGCGTTATAAGGCTGCAGGGAAATCATTGACGCAAGTCAATCGTGAATTACGTAGCCAGCTGTCACGTTACCTGAAAACTCCAGATGTGATTGCACGGGTATTGTCATATCAGGGGCAACGTTATTCAGTACAAGGTAATGTGATGAATGGAGGTCAATTTTACTTAAGCGACCAACCTGTCAGTGTTTATACTGCTTTGGGTATGGCAGGTGGTGTGAACGCACAGCAAGGTGACAATACCTCTATTACCCTGGTACGTCAGGGACGTTCATATAGCCTAAATACCGTAGAACTAGAAAAAGCAGGTTTTTCGCTGCATAACTTATTGATTCAGCCAAATGACACATTATATGTAAACAACCGCGAAAACCAGAAGATCTATGTCATGGGTGAGTCAGGTAAAAACCAATCTTTACCATTACGTGACCAAGGCATGAGTCTGAGTGATGTACTAGGAGAAAGTCTGGGCTTAAACCCACTTTCTGCTAGTCGGAGTAAAGTTTATATTGTAAGAAGCCAACCGAATGCACTTCACACTGAAGTATACCAGATGGACTTGACCAGCATTGCGGACTTTGGTCTTGCTAATCAGTTTAAAATGCGCAGCAACGATATTGTGTATGTGGATGCATCTGGTTTAGCACGCTGGCAACGTGTAGTGAATCAGATGATCCCATTCTCTAGTGTGCTTTATCAGCTAGATAACTTAGGTAAATAATGAAAATTAAAAATATCTTAGTAGTTTGTATTGGCAATATTTGCCGTAGCCCTATGGCCGAATACTTTTTAAAACGGGAATATCCACATTTAGAGATAGAATCTGCGGGTATTTCCGGTTTAGTTGGTCATGCAGCTGATGAAAAAGCCAGTTTATGTATGCAACGTTTTGGGATTGATATGAGTCCACATATTGCGAAAAAACTGGATGCTGAACTAATCAAAAAAGCTGATTTGGTTCTTGTAATGAGTCAAAATCAGCAAAAGCATATAGAACAGACTTGGCCTTTTGCTAAAGGTAAAACATTTAGATTAGGTCATTGGCAAAGTAAAAATGTTGCCGATCCTTATCAGCATGATCAAGCATTCTTTGATGAGACCTGCCAGTTGATTCAAGCTTGTATTGCTGACTGGAAAAAATATATTTAAGTTTTTTAATATTTCACTTTTTGATATTTAAATTATGAGCCAAACCGCCAACACCGAAGACACCATTGATTTAAAAGAATTATTTTTTTCTTTAATTGCGCAATGGAAATTGATCGCACTGTGCATTATTTTAAGTCTGATTTGTGCCTTACTGTATTTAAGAACCACACCGGATACTTATGCAGTAGATGCCATGGTACAAGTCGAAGACAGTAAAGGTACTTCCGCTGCATTGTTAGGGGATTTATCAAGTATGATCGAACAAAAATCTCCTGCTCAAGCCGAAATTGAAATTCTGAAATCACGTTTGGTATTGGGCGAGGTCATCAATCATTTAAATTTAAATATTCGTGTATCTGGTACAGAGGATAGCTTCTGGAACCGGTTAATGGCCAACCATCAATACGCCACCGAGTATTCAGAAAAATCTGTATTATTTAAAGATAATCAAAATAGTTTTGATATTCGCCAATTCGATATTCCCCAATATTTTCAAGATAAGAACTTAATTTTAAGTTTTGAGCCAGGCAAATACAGTCTAACGGATGAAGAAACTGAACAAGTAGTTTTTTCTGCTCCTTTAAATCAAGTAAGTCAATCCTCATCTAAATATGGCCTCTGGAAAGTAGGTATTTTTAGTCAAGACAGTTTCGATGCCGCTTATAATATACAAAAGCAAAGTCTACCTGCTGCGATGCAATCTTTAACCGCCAATTACTCAGTCGCTGAAAAAGGCAAGATGAGTGGTGTGCTGGGTTTGAACTATCAAGGCAATGATAAACAACATATTACTGAGGTTTTGAATGCAATTTTAGCTGCTTATAGCCAGCAGAATATTGAACGTCGTTCAGCAGAGACCGCCCAAACACTTAAGTTTTTAGAAGATCAATTACCTGAACTCAAACAACAACTTGATGTTGCAGAGCGTGAATTTAACCGTTTCCGTCAGCAATATAATACTGTAGATGTGACTAAAGAATCGGAATTATATCTAACTCAAAGCATTACTTTAGAAACTCAAAAAGCGGAATTGGAACAGCGTGTTGCTGAAGCTTCAGCCAAATATACCGGCGAACATCCAATCATGCAGCAAATGAATGCGCAACTCAGTGCAATCAATCAAAAAATTGCTGAGCTAAATGGGACTTTAAAACGTTTACCTGAATTACAACGTCAGTACTTACAATTTTTCCGTGAAGTCGAAGTGAAGCAACAATTGTATACAGGTTTGCTCAATTCGTATCAACAACTTCGAATTGCTAAAGCAGGTGAAATTGGTAATGTACGTATTGTCGATACTGCGGTTGAACCCATTGAACCAATTAAACCAAAGAAATTACAGATTCTGATTTTAGCAATTTTCCTTGGTGGTTTCTTAGGAACATTGCTGGCATTGTTACGTAATATGATGCGCTCAGGTATTAAAGATGCGGCTCAGATCGAAAATGAGTTGGATCTTCCTGTCTATGCCACTGTACCGCGCTCCGTTATTCAAGAAAGTCGTATTAAATTATTAAAAAAGAAAAAGAATATTCCTATTCTTGCAGTTAAAGATAGCAGTGATATTGCAATTGAAAGCTTACGTAGTATGCGAACAGCGATTCATTTTGCCCTCATGAATGCCAATAATAATGTAATTGCTATTTCGGGCCCTGCTCCGGAAATTGGTAAATCGTTTATTACCACTAACTTGGCAACTATTTTAGCGCAAGGCGGAAAACGAGTATTAGTGATTGATGGTGATATGCGTCGAGGTTATTTACATAAGTATTTCAATGCAGAGGTACAACCAGGTTTAGCAGAACTATTGAATCACCAAAATAGCTATGCAGATGTAGTACAAAACTCTACTGTAGAGAACCTGTTCTTTGTTACTCGAGGCAAAAGCCCAGTCAACCCTTCTGAACTTTTGAGCACAGATCAATTTAAAGCATTTTTAGATCAGGCATCAGCCTCTTTTGATCATATCTTGATTGATACTCCACCAGTCCTTGCCGTGACAGATGGTATTATTATTGCACAATACGCAGGCGTTAATTTATTAGTTGCACGTCATGGAAAAACCCAAATTAAAGAACTTGAAATTACTGTCAATCGTTTTGAACAAGCTAATGTAAAAGTTAATGGTGTTATTCTAAATGACGTACAAAAAGGCTCTGCTGGTAGTTATGGTTATAATTATGCCTATGCTTATACAGCTTCCAAAGATGAGGATTAATATAAGTTTGATTTTTATTAAGTAAATTTAATTTTCTGAAAAAATCAGAGTATTTTTAGAAATAAGAATGTTGATTAAGCTGCTTATACAGAAACTTACCTTTTAAAAATTATTATAAAAGGGTAAGTAAATATTGTAGTGCTTCAAACAGATTTTAAAATATTTAATTTAAAACTGTTTGAAGTTTTTTTATATTTGTGTGGGTAATAAATACATTGTATCCAAGCAAGCGTTAATATTTAGTAATAAAAAATCTATTAATAAAGATATCTTTGGCAAAACTAAGCTGGATTAATTTCTGAATTATCATGATCCAATCCAAATAAAGAACTATTATTAAATACAAATTAGCATTATCAAATTTTAATGTCAGATATAGCCTCCCACAAGGAGGACCTATTAAATCTCTACAAAACTGAAATTTAAAATGATTAAACAGTATAACCTAAAGACACTCAAGACTATGATTCTATATTCTAAGATTAATTAATGCTATTATTTTTAATAACATCAAATAAAACGTTAATATTAAAAGTTTCTTATCTCTTCAGAAAACAACCATTTTCAACCGAAAAATGGTTGCCTAGATCGATGATAGAACGAATTTATTTTTGATCATATTATTTTACCTCTTTTGTAAATAAAGAGGTATCCGTAGTATTTTTTTTCGAAAATCGTGCAGCACCTACTTCCTGGTCAGGAGCATTAACTCCCTCTTGACTCAACATGACTTTAGCCGTTTTAAACATAATTTTAAAATCAAGCCACATATTATGATATTCAACATATTGCACATCTAATTCAAATTTTTCTTCCCAAGATAAATTATTGCGTCCACTTACCTGAGCAAGTCCTGTCATACCAGGTTTTACTTCATGTCGTCTCATTTGTTCTTCAGTATAATGTTGGAGAAACTCTTTCATTTGAGGCCGAGGTCCGACAATACTCATATCTCCTTTTAACACATTAATCAGCTGAGGCATTTCGTCTAAACTAGTAGAACGTAATTTTTTTCCAAATGAAGTAATGCGAAATTTATCAGGTAAAGGATTACCCTCTTTATCAATTGCATTCCTCATAGAGCGAAATTTAATCATTTTAAATAATTTACCATTTTTACCAGGTCGTTCTTGATAAAAGAAAATTGGAGAGCCCAAATTTTTTTGAACCTTATAAGCCACTATAATAAAAATTGGAAATAATATAATCAAAGCCATTAATGCAATAACTATATCAATTAATCGCTTAAATACATCTTCTTTACTTTCGAATAAATCAGCAAAGGAATAAAAATGTACTTGAGGTATTAAATAATTTTTTAATATTAAATTATCTTTATACATAAAATACCTAAATTTTTTTTTATTCATTTTATTTGATCGATCTTTTTCTGAAGAAAACTGTATTATTTTACTTTTATACTCCCTCTTATTTTCTGAATATTTTTTTAATAAAATATTATTTTTTTCATCAAACAAAGGCTTATATATTAAAATATTACTTTCTTCATTTTTTTTGATCTTATTTTTATCTTTTTTTAGATCCATTAATAAACACCTCGATATGTCTATTTTTTTTCAATCATATCAAGAGTGTTATTTTTTAAATAGAGGTATATTTTAGATGAAGGCTATCAATCAAAAAATAATCTTATATTAATATTTTTTTTATTAATTTTTTTATTTAAATATTATCAATGAAAATTTATTTGATATTGCAATAAAATTCTTATAACTTTGTCAATGAAATAAGCCGTTTCGTAAATTATTTCCATTTAATAAGCCCTATTAGATCTTAATAATAAATATAGAAAAGTATTGTTAATCGAATAAAATATTCATTACAAAATACAATATAGCTCACACTAAAAAAAATGTGACAAAATGTAAGATAATTCTAGATATCGTGATAAAGAACACAATTTTTACATCAGATCAAGAGTTCTATTAGATGGATATCCAAATCTCTAAAATTTACTTATATCATTTGTAAAAATTTGAATAATATAATTTTTATAATTTAATCATTATATCTTTAAGTGATTTCGTCTATTAGTACTCATATCTAGGTTAGTTTTTATATTTTCCTATACTTTTATCTAAAAATTTCATTTCTGTACTCTCTACAACTAAGTAAAATCTACAGCTACTTTTTGAGGATGAAATACAATATTCATATATTCTTATCTTTTTTAAAGTACCGGATAGTCCAATGCTATTTAACTAATTTCAGATGATCTTTAATTAGGCTTTACATAAAGCTATAAACATACATAAACAAAGTTGAAAGAGGAAATAATCATTCAAATAGTATTAAATGACAACACAGAAATAGATTTAACTTTAATCTTGGCAGTTATTCAATTACACATAATATCGAGTATTAATATCAAACCGAATCATGATATTTTCTTAATTGATCAAGAATTAGTTATAGAGATAACAATTAATTGGCAGATGAATTATAGCTTGAGGCTTATCCAGCACATCCTTATGCAATTGAATAAGCCTGTATCTGTTTTTGAAACTAAGATCTCTAAAGATCTATATTATAGAAATCATGTACAATCGCACGAGCACCAAATCTTTCTTTTTGATTAATTAACCCTGTATTTAAAAACTTCCCTTCATTTTCATTGGAAGTACCAAAGTCAAATATTTTAGCAGAATTTTTACTATTATTTATTAAAAAATCAATCAGATAGTCTAATACTTTTTCCTCTCTACCCTTATCATTACTGGCCAAATACTGAGTATGCACCACTCTCTCGGTTTCAAAAGTTACTGCTGCTGCAACGATATCCCCATTGAGACAGCACTTATAAGCTCTTATATTATTAGGAAATCTACTTTTCAATAAATCTATTTCAATTTCATTATGTACAGGTTGTTGATTATGATGCTGACGTAATACTTCACGAAGGACCCCCCAGACAATACTAGGCTGATCTACTTCTTCACAAATAATCCCATTTTTTTTGAGCTTCTTAATTGATCTTCTTTTACTTTCTGAATATGAATATTCTTCCTCTAAATCAATACAAACGCTAATATCTCTACGATAAAGATTTGCATGATTTCTAAATAAAGCATATAAGTCTTCTTGTGCTGGATAATTATGATAAATACTCGGGATACATTTATATATGATTTTTTCAATATTTTTTTCTTTTAAAAAAATCTTTAGTTGAGTAAAAATTTCAAGCATATCAGCAGCATGTACTCCTCTATCAATCAGAAATCCACCAAAGGTTAGACCTTGATGACTATAAAAAATATTATCTTTAATATTTCCAGGCAATAAAGCCATAATTTTCTCTTCATTATTTTTGAATATTAAAGAAAAATCTTCAAAACGATCAGAATGATACTCCATGAAATCCCGATTAAACATAAAGTGAGAATTTTTACATTTTAATAAAAATTTATTCCACATAATCTCATCTGAATCTTCGTATTTTTTTATTTGAAAGCTTATATCTTCGCCCATTACAATCTCCTGTATAAGTTAAACATTTTCTACTTCTTATTTTTAAGTTAAATTTAATCAAAATTATTTTTATAAATAAAAATATTATTGAATGATTTCTAATCTTAATTCATTCCTAATATTTGCAATAATCTATGATTTATATGATCAGCATTAAAATTTTTTTTAGCATATAAAAAGCCTTGATACCCCATTTTATTTACTCGTTCAGGATATTCTATGAAATAAATCATTTTCTTTACTAAGGCGTTTACATCCCATTTAGGAATTAGGAAACCTGTAACACCATCTACCACAGTTTCATTACAGCCAGGTACATCAGTAGTAATCACTGGTCTTCCTATAGCCATTGCTTCTTGTGTACTACGAGGTACGCCCTCACGGTAATAGGAGGGTAATACAAAAACTGCACTCTCACGTATTCTTTGATCCACATCTTTAACGAAGCCAGCATATTCTATAATTCCTGTTTTTATCAATTGATCTAATTGTGCCTGCTTTAAACCAGTTGGGTTTTCAGAATCCAATCCACCTATAATTTTAAATGTTATATCAGGATATTTTTCTTTAACTATTCGAGCAGCTTCCAAATACTCAAATATACCCTTTTCAGCAATTAACCTGGCAATAAAGATAAAAGATAAATTTTTCTCGGTATCCCATTTCGTATAGGCATACTCTTGTAAGTTAAGGCCAATTGGTCCTAAGACTTCAATTGCATTATTTTTATGGGGAAGATTATAACGATGTATTAGATCTTTAGGGTCTTCGCGATTGAGAAAAATAATTTTATCTAAATATGGAAATGCAAGCCGATATAAAGAGATTTGTATAAAGCGTATGAATTTAGACTTCAAACTTTGACCATGTTTATGAATGGTAAAAGGCGAACCCAATCCTTCAATCATGCCATAGATATAAGGAACCTTAGTCTTATAAGCAGCCAAAGTTGCATAAATAACTGGCTTAGTTGAATATGAAAAAACAATATCAGGTTGAATTTCACTTATTTTTTTAATCAGTTGATAAGTTGAATGAAGATCAGCAAATGGGTTCAATCCACCACGACTAAGTTTATAGGTAACCAGCGTAACACCTAAACTTTGTATTTTAGCCAACCATTCATTGGTATATTCAGACACGAAAGCATAAACATGATAATTCTGTGCTAAACAGGACAAAATAAAATCTTTACGAAAGCCATAAAGATTAGAGGCTGTTGTCCCAATGATAATAATTTTTTTAGAGATCATTGCTTTATACGCTCTATTAGTTCTAATTGTGACTCATAAAAATTTTTCTCGTCGTTAGAAACAGGGGTTATCCTACGGCTATGTAAGATCTTCATTAAATTTAGAAAATCTAATATTTTTACAATAATTTTTTTTATCTCAAATTTTAGAAGAATCTTATTTTTTTCGCGATCAGCGATTATATTATTATAATATTTTTTGATTACTTCAATCTGGGTATTATAACCACGGATCATTTTCTCTTTTTTTACATTTTCTACTTCTCGATAAAAATACAATGGTTCTTGCATTACCATATAATTAAAATCATTTTTTATAGCTGCTGAGAGCCATAATTCATAATCTTCAGCTAGGCAGTTATTTTCCTGATAAGGATTTCTTTGACACCATGCCTTACGTGCAAGAAGTGAAGGATGTAATAAATTTGTCAACCCTTGCAAAATTTCTTTTGGCTGCATCTGGTGGGTAGAAAAAATTCTTTTCCCCAGAATTTCATTTTTATTTCCAATGGAATACAAGCTGGTAACAACTAAATCAATCTCTGGATTTTTAGTTAGGACTTTAATCTGTTTTTCAAGCCGGTCTACAGCCATTAAATCATCAGCATCCATACGCGCAATAATGTTATATTTTGCTTCACTAATAATCTGATTTAAGCGATAGGGTAATCTTCTATTATAACCGTCAGAAATGATACGGATTCGAGAATCAACAAATGATCGGGCTATTTCTAAAGACCGGTCTGTCGAACCATCATCTACCAGTATGAGTTCCCAGTCTTGAAAAGTTTGGGCAAGGACAGATTTAATCGCATCTTCCAAGAATTTTTCAGCATTAAAAAATGGAATTCCGATAGAAATATACATATTTATTCATCCTTATTATTTGAGAATAATAAAAAAGCCGCCAATAAAAACCAAAAAATAATTGTTCTTGCGCTATAAGTGGTAAACCCATATAACATTGGCCCTAATAATATCATCTTGTTGGAAAGCGATAGTTTCTTAAATATTTGATATAAAAATATTAAAAATAAGGATATTCCTATAATCCCATAATAAAATAAGATACCTAACCAAGTTGAATGAATTTCATTTCCTGTAGGGTTATATAACCAGTGGGCGCCTTGCCCAGCACCAAAAATTAAATATTGAGGATAATCTAAAAAACTGAAAAGACCACGCCCTTCTACCTGACTGTCTCGTTGATCTAACCCTTCTATAAAGCGTAGTGCAATACTATCAAAGACCCCCAAGTTATATAAAAAGTAGCTTAAGCTTCCAAAAAACACTAATGTTCCAATGAATACAAATATTCTTTTATTTAGGTCTCCTTTTTGACTAAATATAAGTCCCAGAGTTAACATTAAAAAACCAACTGAAGCAGATCTTGACATGGTCAATAAAATTAAGAATAAGGCTAAAAAATAGATAGTTATTTTTTTCAAGCCATTTCCTGAAATATACAGATAAATTGCACAGCTACTCAGCACCCAAAATGCCATCTGATTAGGATCATTAAAAAGACCATTATATCGAGGTTCAAAATCATAACGACCTAAGTTGCTTGCCCAGATAATAATTTCAACAATATAGGAAAAAGGAATTAGGAATAATAATTTTTCATAGAAAAATTTAATCTGAACTTGATTTAAATTCATCATTAATAGAAAAAATAATAAATTAAATATCCAGTAAACAGTCGACATCATATAACTTGAATCGAGAACAATTAAATACCAAGCAAAATTTACACAAATTGCATAAGCAACAAATAATAAAATTACATTTGAATATTCAATATTTATTTTAGAGCTTTTGCTAAATAGCAATAAAATAGCACCCATAATAAAAATATGGCTGAATTGTGGAACTCCACTTGACCAAAAATAAAACTGAGATAAAAAAAATGAAAACAGTATAAGATATATAATTGATTTATCTCTTATATTAGTATCACTTAAAAAAATAATGTTATTTTTTGAATTAGTTTCATTTAAAATAATCATTATCCATTCCTTTCTTATTGTCTTTTACTTGATAGAAAAGTAAAAGAACCGATTAATATTTTATATTATTAATTCAATTATTTTCTTATTTAATATATTTTAAAAATTATTCTTTAACAAAATTAATAACATTTATCAAACTTATTTATATTAAAAATCTTTTTTAATAAGAAACCAGTAAAAAAACCTAAAAAAATCATATGTTAAAATTTCAGATGGATATTCTCTCAAAATGCTTAGCATTTTTTTTAATGATTTCTTTTTGGAAAACAACCCCAACTCAAATGCATTTATCCATAAAGCTCTTTTTTTTGCTTTATTAAATAGAATATGATTTTGGTACTCATTTAAAATCATCATTCTCGAATCATGCATAAGAGACGTCTGTTTATGCATATTATTATCATGCAGCCTGTATTTAGCAAAAACAACAGGAAGATAACATAACTCCCCTTCCCGTGCTAAAAGCAACCACATATACCAGTCTTCAATTTTTACCTTAGCATCATAACCACCAATTTTTTTCACAGCTTTAGATCGGATCAGTTGGGTCGTAGCTGGTAAATCATGTTCTAATAATAAAATTTTTTCAAAATTATAACTTTGTCTTTTTTTAACCCTATTTTTTACAAGATTAGAATCATTATCAATAATTGCTACTCCTCCAAATACTGCGATACAATTTTTATTCTGGTTTAAAAATTCTGATTGTATCTTTATTTTATCTTTTAAGATTATATCATCTGAAGCTAGAGAAGAAAAATATTCTCCTTGTGTCCATTCTAATGCTTCATTCAAGGTTGCACTCAAGCCCTTATTGGGTCGATGTCTAAACTCAAACCGGATGAACCGTTTTTCACAGAGCGGAATCAGTCCTTGTATTTTTTCTACTGAAGAATCTGTAGATCCATCATCAATGACAATTAACTCAATATTCTGGTAAGACTGGTCAATGACACTCCGGATACTGTCACACACGAATCTCTCATGATTATAACTTGGTATAATGATGGAAACTAAAGGTTGCTCAATTATCATATTATATATCTCTTTATTTTAATTGTTTAAATATAAATAAACTGATTACTATCCAATACATCCCATAATTTATTAGGTGGGCAATTGAAACACCTTTAAATCCAAAAAACTGGGTACATACATAGGTCAAAGCAATAAGGGATAAGGTAAATATAATTTCTGTAGAAATGTACAGTTTGGTCATTGCTTTGCTTAGCATTAAATAGGCGAGTATCCAGCTTCCTATTTTTAATGCATCCCCCATCATTTGCCAAAAGAACAAGTCCTGCATGGGTGCGAAAGATGGAGTGAATAGTAAATTAATTATCCAATCACGTAGTACGAAAACAATAATTCCTCCTATTACAGTCAGTGGAAAAAGAAATTTATAGCCCAAATAAACTTCTTTCTTAATTTCATCAATCTTATTTAGCTCTGATAATCGGGGTAAGTAATACACTCCCAATGTTGTCGTGACCAGCATAAGGTATACTGTGCTTAGTCGGATCATCGCTTCCCAGTAACCTGCATATGCCAGACTAAACTCCTGAGTTAAATATGCTCTAATCAATATTTGAGACAAGGGTACACAAATCGCACTCACTAATGCCATGAGAATAAATGAGCTAAACTTTTTGGTAATTTCTAGGTCTATTTTTCCTAGGAGAGATGAAAACTTAAACCAGTTCGCTCTATAACATAGAAATAATGTCACTATAAATGCAATAGACTGATAAATGGATAATGCAACTAAAGCTCCATATAAATGTAACTTAATTGCCAGCACACTTGTGATAATAAGAGCAAATAAACTACCTGCAATATTTGCAAGCACTAATTTTAATATTTCTTTTTTTCCATTTAATATCGCTAAAAACAGTGTATTAAAATTAAAAAATATCAAAAAAACTGCAAACCATATAAAAACTGTCTGGTATTTAAGTGAATGGAAAATATAAAGTGAGAGTTGTCCTTGAAAAATTAATATGAGAAACGCGAAAATCAGACTAAACAGAAAAATAATACTACCTGCTGTTTTCCAAATTGCACGTTGTTTACTTTCATCCTCATGATATTCGGCTGTATATTTTACGACTGCGGTATTAATTGCACTCCCTGCAAAAGTAGTCACCATTTGAATGAAATTCTGGAACTGTCCTATCGCTGCATATCCAGTGGGTCCTAGATATACAGCTAAAATTTTATTCAGTACAAACATGGTGATGGTCTTAATCAAAACTGCCACGCCATTGAGTACACTGGTCCTAAGTAAATTCATCTATGCTTGAAAACCATTACATAACTGAACAACCTGCTTTGCCTCATCAATAGATAAAGTCGGTCCAATCGGCAAGCTCAAGACCTCAGCATGAATTTGTTCTGAAATTGGTAAACTGAAATTATTCCACTCCTGATAGGCTTGCTGCTTATGCGGTGGAATCGGATAATGAATCAATGTCTGTACCCCGTGCTCTGCTAAATGTTTTTGTAATTGTTCCCGATGTTGAGTTCGGATCACAAATAAGTGCCAAACATGCTGTGTATCAGTTTCGGCATTTATATTTGTGAATGGAAGCTCAATCGCTGAGTTCTGAATTTCTTTTAAATAAAGATCTGCAATATGACGACGATACTGGTTCTCCTGATCTAAAAATTTCAGTTTCACATTCAAGATTGCCGCCTGAATTTCATCAAGGCGACTATTTACCCCAGGTACCAGATTTTTATATTTTTCGTGTGAGCCATAATTACGTATAGCCTTAAGCATATGCGCTAACTCGGCATCATTGGTGGTAATCGCCCCGGCATCCCCTAACGCACCCAAATTTTTACCCGGATAAAAACTGAAGCCTGAGGCATCTCCCCAACTGCCTGCTTTTTTACCATCTATTTCAGCACCATGGGCTTGTGCTGAATCCTCCAAGACCAGTAAATTATATTTCTTGGCAATGACCATAATTTCTGGCATTGCAGCAAGCTGTCCATATAAGTGAACAGGCAAAATCGCCTTTGTTTTTGTGGTGATAGCTGCTTCAATTTTTTTAGCATCAATATTAAAAGTATGAATATCCGGTTCGACCAACACCGGTTTTAGATTATTCTGTGAAATTGCCAAAATACTCGCAATATAGGTATTTGAAGGTACAATGACCTCATCCCCTTCATTCAGTCTCCCCAATTCCTTCCATGCACGCAGAGTCAGAATAAGCGCATCTAACCCATTGGCAACTCCTATGGCATACTGTGTTCCACAATAATCCGCAAATTTTCTTTCAAAATCCTCTACTTCTTTGCCACTGATATACCAGCCGGAATCAATGACCTGTGTACAAGCTGCTAAAAGTTTGTCGCGGTATTGAGCATTTATCGCTTTTAGGTCAAGAAAAGGAATCATTCTTATCAATCTCATATAAAAATTTATTATTACTTTTTAATTCTACGTTCATCAAAATTAATATATTTATATTAATTAAAGTAAAAATCCAATATTATTTATTAAGTTCATAACTCTTTGTTTTAAAACCTGGCTCTAATAAAAATTTCTTCATTTTCCTATTTAGAGGCTTTTCAATATACTTATACATTATAAAACTAGCTATTAAAGTCACAATAAAAATAATGAATGAGAACAACATTAAGTCTATATTAAATGATAGTATCTTTTTTATATAATTTAAAATTTGTATTTCCAAAACATGCAGTAAATAAAAAGAAAAACTGATTTCCCCCGCCAATACCATATATTTATTTGATAAGAAATTAGTAATAATACTTTTTTTCTGAGCAACATGAGACAATGCAAAAATAAGAATAATTGCTGCCATAGGTAGCCAATAATATATTGAGTATCTATAGCTTATATCTATCTTGTTATGAAACACAAAGAATAAAATAAAAATTAAAATTGCTCCTAATTCAAATATAAAAGTAGGTATATTTATTTTAGAATAAGTAACTTTTATTTTTTCATAAAGATCAAATAGAATAATACCCAGTAAAAAATCAGAGAAACGTACAAATGGTGAAATATACAACCAATAGTGATCCTGATTTTTATTAAGCTGCATATTAAGAATTAAAATACCTACTAGATATAAAATAAAAATATAAGTTCTTATTTTTTCAGAAATTAAAAATGCAAATGGAAAAAGTAGATAAAAGAACAATTCGTCAGAAATACTCCAAGAAGGAGAATTTAATGAAAAATGAATATTTTCTTCTAAAAAAAAGCTTTGTATCAGAAAAATGTGTTGAATTAAGTACTCCCACCCTTTTCCAGATTGAATAAAGGTTAACAGGAGTACAAGTGCCGTAGTCGCAATATGTACTGGATACACTCTTGCTAAACGAGAAATATAAAACTCTTTTTTTGAAATATTTCCTATAATAAATTTTTCTTTATAATTATAGGATAAAATAAATCCGCTTAATATAAAGAAAAAACTGACGCCTAAAAATCCTTCATCAAAAATACTGTTAAAAATATTTTCATAATTTGTATCATTTTTTAGAAAGGCCAAATGACTAAGAAAAACAAATAGCGCAAAAAACATACGCAATGATGTAAGTGGTTTAATCATCTCATACATCTCCTTAAATATTTATTATTATTTATAATTCTATTTTCTGAAGCTTCTTTATTAACAAAAGCCATCATACTCATGAATTATTTTTCGTAATTTTAATTATCTAACTATCTATTCAATAACAACCTTATCTGCTTCTTCTAAAAACTGGTCATAGTTACGGATATAGTCACTTTCATCATAGTGATCGCTTGCCAATACCAACAATATGCAATCTTCTGAAAAATCATGCATCTCATGCCAAACCATTGGCGGGATAAATAATCCTTTATTAGACTGACCTATTAAGACCTCTTGTTTTTCTTTGCCATTATTCATCAGCATTTTGCAACTGCCTTGAATGCAAAAAGCAATTTGTTGAAGCTCTTTATGTGCATGAAATCCACGAGGAACATCAGGCTGAGCACCGAAAATATAATAGAGCCTCTGTATACTAAAAGGAACATTCCGATTGGCTTCAGCGACCACCAAGCTGCCACGATGATCTCCCAAATTAGGTAATTCTATCCACTCGATGAGATTCATAGTTATTACCCCACTAAAGAAATCAGATATTGGCCATAGCCATTTTTATTCATTGTTTGACCAATCGCTAAAACTTCCTCTCTGCTCAACCAGCCATTATTTAAGGCAATTTCTTCCAAGCAGGCAACTTTATAACCTTGACGTTTTTCAATAGTTTCTACAAATTGAGCTGCTTCAAGCAGGCTGCCCTGTGTACCTGTATCTAACCAGGCAAAACCACGCCCTAATAATTCAACATTTAAATCACCGCGCTCCAGATATGCCTGGTTAATTGAAGTAATCTCTAACTCTCCTCGCTCAGATGGTTCTACTTGTTTGGCAATTTGAATCACATCATTGTCATAGAAATATAGGCCCGTCACAGCGAAATTAGATTTAGGATGTT
Source organism: Acinetobacter sp. 129952 (assembly GCF_056642055.1). The sequence goes on from NZ_JBWVSU010000007.1 coordinate 153,871, forward strand.
TCGGTTTTTCTTCAATTGACATAACACGTTGCTGTTCATCAAATTCTACAACACCAAAGCGTTCAGGATCTTTCACCTGATAGCCAAATACAGTTGCTCCTTTTTGCCGTGCTGCAGCCTGGCGTAGCATAGGGGTAAAACCTTGCCCGTAAAAAATATTATCGCCCAGCACCAAACATACATTGCTTTGACCAATAAATTTTTCGCCCAGGATAAAGGCTTGTGCTAAACCATCAGGATGAGGCTGAATCGCATAACTCAGCTCCATGCCAAACTGTGAACCATCTCCTAATAAACGCTTAAATCCCTCAATATCCTCCGGAGTACTAATGATAAGAACTTCACTAATACCGGCTAACATCAGGACAGATAATGGGTAATAAACCATTGGTTTGTCATAAATCGGAAGTAGCTGTTTCGAGATCCCTTTAGTTATTGGATGCAAACGTGTGCCCGAACCGCCTGCTAAAATAATCCCCTTTATTGTTTTTGACATTATACTGCCTCCCCTAAACGTTCACGCTGATACGAACCATCCTGAACACGATGACACCATTGCAGATTATCCAGATACCACTGCACAGTTTTACGGATACCGGTCTCGAATGATTCCTGTGGCTTCCACCCCAGTTCCCTCTCAATTTTTGAGGCATCAATGGCATAGCGTAAATCATGTCCAGGCCGATCCTGAACAAAGGTGATTAAGCTTTCGTAACTTTGCCCGTTCAGTTGTGGTTTTAATTCACCTAAAATCTGACAAATAGTTTTCACCACTTCTATATTTTGTTTTTCATTCCATCCACCAATATTATAGGTCTCACCCACTACACCCTGAGTCGCAACCTGATATAAAGCACGCGCATGATCTTCGACAAACAGCCAGTCACGAATCTGCTGACCATCTCCATAGACCGGTAATGGTCTGCCTTCCAAAGCATTTAAGATCATCAAAGGAATCAGTTTTTCAGGAAAATGATAAGGTCCATAATTATTCGAACAGTTCGTGACAACAATCGGCAAACCATAGGTTCTATGCCAGGCCCGAACTAAATGATCTGAACTGGCTTTACTTGCCGAATAGGGCGAACTTGGTAAATAAGGGGTAGTTTCAGTGAATAGATCAGTTGTGTCTTCTAAGTCACCATATACTTCATCTGTTGAAATATGATGGAATTTGAATCTAGATTTTTTAATTTCAGACAAATTTTGCCAATACTTTCGTGTAACCTCTAATAAGGTATAGGTACCGACGATATTTGTACTGATAAATTCAGCCGGTCCATCGATGGAACGGTCCACATGAGACTCTGCCGCCAAATGCATGACCACATCTGGCTCAAAGTCTGAAAATAATCGCGCTAAAGATACATGATCACAAATATCAGTTTGAGCGAATTGATAACGAGGGTGATCCAATACAGAAACTAATGATTCCAAGTTACCTGCATAAGTTAACTTATCAACATTTAAAATATGATGTTCAGTCTCTTTAATGATATGCCGGATGACAGCAGATCCAATAAAACCAGCCCCACCGGTCACCAATATTTTCATCATCATTTTTAGTGTCCTTTAATATTTTTATTTTACTTTTCACAAATTATTTTTAATGTATTGCTGCCTTCTGGGCATATCTATTTTTATTGATTTGTTCATAAGATATATTAATATTATTACACAAACCACTTATAAAAAAGTAGATGCTTAAATGTAGTTACATTTTATAATTTTAATTAACTTTTTAGAACTCATCTAAGCATATATAGTCATTAATCTTTTATATATCTTTCAACTAATATTAATTTAATATTCATCAAAAATTTTCTACTAATATTTTAATTAACAAAGTCTTATTTTAATTATTTTAAATTAATTTTTCTTAAAAATCATTTAAAATTTATTTAAATTTAATAAAAATCAACGATCTAAAAAACCTTTAGATTAGATAAAAATTATATAAAAATACTTTCTAATATTGACTATGATTATGCTCTTAATCTTTTCAGTTACATCATCCATTAAAAAATAACAATTGGAAACAATTAATCCTTATTCTAAGACTTAAGTAATTCGCTATATCTCTACAGCTTGTTTAATCAAGGTTTCACGTCAATTTTCGTCCATCTTTTCGCAGTATATTTTTTAAACTTATTAAATTGACTTAAAAATAGCTATAGACAAGGTATGTGATCTATTATATTTTTTAGATGTTAATCACATCAATCGAATTAAAAAATTAATAATTATTAATAAATACCAATTCTGAATATATAAAAATAAAGGGGTTTCAAGTGAACCATAGACACCTTTTAGGTATTTTTACCTTAAGCCTATCTCTAGTTGGATGTGCAGCAATATCCGGCTTTCAAACCTATGATTTACCAAAAGAAGGAATCTATCAAACTGAACTAGGAACTCCAGTCAATCTGATAAAATTGAATCAGGACACCCTGCCTGTATTGCAGTCTGCCCAAACTCATAATCTTAGCCATTATGCTGCTTTATTTCAGACTGAGGTGCAGGATTACCGTTTGAATCCAGGTGATATTTTATCCTTTCAATTATGGGCCTATCCTGAAATTAGCGCCGTTCCTACAGCAAGTGATAATAACAACGGCTACCAAATTGACCGAAATGGTTATATCCACTTTCCGTTCATTGGCCGTTATAAAGCAGCTGGAAAAACCCTTCCGCAAGTGAATCAGGAAGTACGGCGTCAATTAATTCCCTACTTAAACAGCCCGGATGTGGTGGTGAGGGTCATTTCCTATCAGGGACAACGCTATTCAGTGGTCGGTAATGTAAAATCAGCTGGTCAATTTTACTTGTCTGATCAACCAGTCAGTGTTTATACAGCACTCGGTTTGGCGGGTGGTATTAATGAGCAAGGTGACTCTACTTCGATTCAACTTGTGCGGCAGGGTGTAACCTATGACCTGAATACCATTGCACTGGAAAAGGCTGGATATTCCTTGCATAAGCTATTGATTCAACCGAATGACACTCTTTATATCAGTCCTCGTGAAAACCAGAAGATCTATGTCATGGGTGAAGCCAGTGCCAATAAGCCCTTACCACTACGTGACCAAGGCATGACTCTTGCTGATGTATTGGGTGAAAGTGAAGGGATTAACCCCTATTCCGCGAGTTCTAGCCGGATTTATGTCTTACGTGGCAACTCGGACAATCAGATGACTGAAATATATCACTTAAGTCTAAAAAATCTTGGAGATTTTGGCTTGGCGAAACAATTCAAAATGCGTAGCAATGACATTGTCTATGTTGATGCCACAGGTCTGACTCGTTGGGAACGCGTTGTTAGCCAGATTCTTCCATTTTCATATGTCGCTGATTCAGCTATACGATAGGTAACTCAGCTATGAAAATTAAAAATCTTTTCGGGGTCTTTTAGGAAATATGGGTGGTATAAATTAATGACTGAAAATTTATTCATAAGATCCGCCTGCACTCGTAGATTAAATTTATAAATTCAGTGAGTTGGAATAATTATAGTCATCAATGAACACCCACTATTTTGATATAAGCCCACGGACTTCGCCTGCAACCCCATGGTGCTCAAAACTCGATATGAAACAGATTAAATAGAAACCGTATTATTCTGATCATAATAAAAATATCTGGCCTTCAGCTGGTTGATATATTTTAAGAAAGGACAATAAAACCAAAATATGTAGGATTCTTTCTCAGAAAAGCAGCAAGTCTTTGATTAGTTTTTTAGAATTTTATTTAAAAATATATCATCGACTGGAAAAATCACTTTTAAACTTTTAGATAGTAGAATTATGAACAAAAATAACAATACCGAAAATATGATTGACCTAAAAGGGGTGTTCTTTTCCCTGCTCTCGCAATGGAAGCTCATCCTCTTATGTGGTTTGCTCAGCCTGATGGCAGTATTGCTGTACATGCGTACCGCAGCCATCAACTATAAGGTAGATGCCATCGTTCAGGTCGAAGAAAATAAAGGGGCATCAGCTGCCTTATTAGGCAGCTTGTCAAGTATTATTAGTCAGATGTCTTCATCAAATGCTGAGATTGAGGTTTTAAAATCACGCACGATTCTGGAATCAGTGATTGATCGTTTAAATCTGGATCTCCATATTGCGAGCACTGAAGACTCCTTTATCAATCGCCTCATTTACGGCAAAAATTCTCAGACCGAATATCAACCCGAAACTGTACGCTTTAAAGAAGGTGAAAAAAGCTTTGATATCCGTCAGTTTGAAGTTCCCGTAGCGTACCAGGATAAAAATCTCCTACTGAAGTTTCAACCACAGAGCTTTATCTTGATCAATCCAGTGACAGAAGAAACTGTCTTTGAGGGTGCACTTAACCAGCCCGTTCAAGCCAAAACTGCACAGGGAGACTGGAAAATTGCAATCTTTAGTCAAGATAATCTAGATCGCAGTTACCGGATACAAAAACTCTCGTTGCCAACAGCGATTGATTCTATTCTTGCCAATTATTCAGTGACAGAAAAAGGAGAACTGAGTGGAGTTCTGCAGCTTCGCTATCAGGGTCAAGATAAACAGCACATCACTAAAGTCCTGAACACGATTTTAGCGATTTATAGCCAGCATAATATTACGCGCCGTTCAACAGAAACAGCGCAGACACTGGCGTTTCTGGATGAACAATTACCAGATTTAAAGAAACAGCTTGATAATGCAGAATTCGCCTTTAACCAGTTCCGTCAACGGCATAATACAGTTGATATTGCTAAAGAATCTGAATTGTATTTAAATCAGAGCGTCACCTTAGAAACGCAAAAAGTCTTACTTGAACAGAGACAGGCAGAAATAGCTGCCAAATATGCAGCACTACATCCAGCCATGCGAGAAATTACGGCTCAACTTCGTGTGATCAATGGCAAGATTCGTGAACTTAATACAACACTCAAAAATATTCCAGAGATACAACGCCAGTATTTGCAACTGTCACGCGAAGTCGAAGTCAAACAGCAACTGTATACCAACTTGGTAAATTCATACCAACAACTGCGTGTTGCCAAAGCAGGTGAGATTGGCAATGTACATATCATTGATACCGCACTTGAACCGATTGACCAGGTGCAACAGAAAACACCACTGATTCTGTTTCTAGCCTTTTGGTTCGGTATTTTTGTGGGAATCTTGGTGGCATTATTCCGCAATATGCTGCGTTCTGGTGTGAAAGATAGCAGTCAAATAGAATATCAACTGGAGCTTCCAGTATATGCGAATATTGCCCATTCTCCGAGTCAAAAACCTGGGCTAAAACTACTCAAAAAGAAAAAAATTCCTTTTGTATTAGCCCTTAAACATAGCGATGATATTGCGATCGAAAGCTTACGAAGCATACGTACAGCGAGTCATTTCGCCCTAAGCCAGGCCAAGAACAACATCATCATGATTTCAGGCCCAGCACCAAAAGTCGGGAAATCATTTGTTTCCAGCAATCTGGCAGTCATTATGGCGGAAAAAAACAAACGCGTATTGGTGATTGATGCCGATTTGCGTCGTGGTCATATCCACAAATATTTTGATCTGAATAATCAACATGGATTAACTGAATACCTGAATGAGCAGATTACATTAGAACAGGTGGTACAAAACACCAATGTTACGAACTTAAATGTAATCACCTGTGGTGAAAGTTCAGCAAACCCTTCTGAGCTTCTTAATTCAGTACGCTTCAAGGAATTACTACAATCTCTGATTCCGTACTATGACCATATCATTATTGATACACCACCTGTATTGGCTGTTACGGATGCGATTATCGTATCCCGATATGTCGGACTGAATTTAGTGGTGGCGCGCTATGCAAAAACACAAATGAAGGAGCTAGAGCTTACATTAAACCGCTTTAAACAGGCCGGTTGTATCGTAAATGGCTTTATCCTGAATGATATCCAGCGTTCAGCCGGGGGGAGCTATAGTTATGATTACATTTACAGTTATAAGTCTAGAGAACAAAATGGCTGATCCCATTTAGATAAAAAAACCAGCGATTGCTGGTTTTTTTACATCTTTAAACTTCAACAAAACAGCGATGTTCGCTTGCTAAAAAACCACCCATTCTGCAAGATTTCTCAAAATTTTCTGCTAAGATGGAATGAACCTCAACGATAACATTAGATTGGAATAATACATGAGTAAGGCCTTACCGATTGCTGTCGCTGTTCTTTTAGGCGGTGCCGCGCTAGTACCTGTTTACTATGCAACTCAAAACCCAGCTGCTCAAACCACAAAAGCATCTAAAGATGCCTCTGCTGTTTCTAAAATTAGCTATGCACTCGGTTATGAAGTCGCTCATCAAACTCCACCTGAGCTGGATATTAACAGCTTTGTAACAGGCGTTCGCGAAGGTCATGCCCGTACTGCTCCAGCTTATACTGAAGAAGAATTACAAGCAGCTTATGAGCAGTTCCAAAAAGAAATGCAGCAGAAGCAAGTGGATAGTGCCAAACAGGCTCAAGCATCAAGTGATACTTTCCTGACCGAAAATGCCAAAAAAGCTGGAATAAAAACTACAGCATCTGGTTTGCAATATGTAGTGACCAAAGAAGGTACGGGCAAGCAGCCTGCAGCAACTTCAATTGTGAAAGTACATTACACAGGGAAATTAGTTGATGGTACCGTGTTTGACAGTTCGGTTGAACGTGGCGAGCCGATTGAGTTCCCACTCAATCAGGTCATTCCAGGCTGGACCGAAGGTCTGCAACTGATGAAAGAAGGCGGTAAAGCAACCCTGTATATTCCATCTAAACTGGGTTATGGCGAACAGGGCGTGCCAGGTACGATTCCTCCACACAGTACTTTGATTTTTGATGTGGAACTCATCGAAGTAAAATAATCCACGAAAAGGAGAGCAACGCGCTCTCCTTTATTTTGAGAATTAATCATGAAAATACAAACAAGTTTAATGGTTTTACTGCTGAGTTCTGGCAGTCTGTTTGCAAAAGACGTCACCAATAAAAGCCCGGAAGCCGAACAGGTCGGCTACAGCTTTGGTTATCTGATGGGGAAAAGTAATGCAGACTCCTTACAAGGCATTGATCTGGATGCCTTCAGCGCCGGTTTAAAAGCGGCAGCAGCTGGTCAACAGGCGACTTTAAGCGAGGAAGATATGGCGCGGGTCTTGACCCAGTTTAAGCGTCAGGCTGAAGCCAAAGAGCTGATTACCCTGAAAAAGCAGGCTGATGAAAATGCCAAAATTGGTCAGGCTTTTCTGGCTGAAAATGCAAAAAAACCGGGGATAAAAACCACCAAATCAGGACTGCAATATCAGATTCTTCAGAAAGGCAAAGGTAAATCGCCGAGTGCAAATAGTAATGTTCGCGTACATTATGAAGGCCGTTTGATCGATGGTACGGTTTTTGACAGCTCGATTGCCCGCAATCAACCTGTGGTGTTTCGTACCACTCAGGTCATTACCGGTTGGACCGAAGGTTTACAACTGATGAAAGAAGGTGCCAAATATCGTTTCTTCATTCCAGCTGGACTGGCCTATGGACAGATTGGTTCAGGGGATGTAATTGAACCGAACAGTACTTTAATTTTTGATGTGGAATTACTGGAAATTACTAAATAATAAGTCCTATTTTTCCAGATCTAAAATCGGAGAGGTTCTATATTGGCCTCTCTTTTTTTATGGGCTTAAGTATCCTTAAATCGCAGGTTTTCATGTCACATTCCGATCAGTTTTGCTATGTTATGTTTTAATCAAGCAATTCAACAACAATAGAGGACGTCAGCATGGCAGCAATCAAGACTCGCGAAATTCATTATACTGCGCAGGATGGCAGCCCATTAATTGGTTATTTTGCCGCCCCAGAAACAGATACCCCTGTTGCCGGTGTACTGGTCGCACCCGAATGGTGGGGTCGGAATGAATATACCGAACAGCGTGCCCGTGAACTTGCAGAACATGGCTATGCGGCCTTGGCCATGGACATGTATGGTGATAAAAAAGTCACGACCAATTCTGATCAGGCTCATCAGTGGATGATGCAGACTTTTGAAGATCCTGACACTATCGTTAACCGTGCAACAGCAGCCTTGAATGCCCTGGCAGCACAGGATGAAGTCAATGCTGATAAGCTTGCAGCGATTGGTTTCTGCTACGGCGGCAAAGTCGTATTGGATCTGGCACGTTCTAATGCACCTTTAAAAGCGGTGGCGACTTTCCATGCCATTCTGTCGCCAAAAGCACCTGCTCAGGAAGGTCAGGTACAGGCGGAAATCCTGGTGCTACATGGTGAACTAGACAGCATGGTAACCCTGGATGATGTCGCCAGTTTCCGTGAGGAAATGCATGCTGCCAAAGTCGAGCATGAAGTGATTGTTTTTGAAAATGCCAAACATGGCTTTAGCAACCCGCTTGCGGATGAACGGGCCAAAGCCAATGGTGTGGATCTTGGTTACAATGCAGAAGCGGAACAAAAAGGTCTGGCAGCAATGTATGCCTTGCTAGACTGCCATTTGGCATAAATAGAAACAACTATCCGGCTTGTTCACAGGCTGAATATTTTAGATACTTCATGAAGAAAAGAAGATAAATCCTACCAGAGGAGAATGTGTATGATGGCTGAAACCAACTGCCCCTACTGCAATTTTGACGAATATGATGTCATTGCCAAAAATGATTATGGTGTGGTGTTGCCTGAACCAAATTTATTGTCCGAAGGTCATTGTGTGATCATTCCATTGCGGCATGTGGCCTCATTTTTTGAAGTGACTGACAAAGAACGTAAAAGTTTGATGTCTTTATTGGAACAGGCACGCAATGAACTGCAATTACGCTACCAGCCTGCCGGTTTTCATGTCGGTTTTATTGATGGTGAAGTATTTCAGGAAAAGGTTGAACATCTGCATATTCATATTATTCCGCGTTATGCAGGCAAGACCTTGAAGCTGGATGAGCGCTGGGGAATTAACGATTAACCGGATTTTTGATCAAAAATAAATGCTCTCCGGAGCATTTATTTTTATGAAAGCTAAGTTCTATCAAGCTCGATGAACATCTACGTTTTTATCTCACTTTTCACATTCCCACCCTGCTGATTCCGCTATACTAGCTGCTGCTTATTCGGTTGCTATGTGTTCATGTTCGTATTTTCAGATGCCCTGTTGGAATGGTTTGATGTGCATGGTCGTCATGACTTACCTTGGCAGGTGACAGATGACCCCTATAAAGTCTGGGTCTCTGAAATCATGTTGCAGCAAACCCAGGTCAAAACTGTACTGCAATATTTCGAACGATTCATCCAGCGTTTTCCGACTGTTCAGGATTTAGGTCAAGCCTCATGGGATGAGGTTGCACCTTACTGGGCAGGTCTCGGCTATTATGCCCGCGCCCGCAATCTGCATAAAGCTGCCGGCATCGTAACCGCACAGCAGCAGTTCCCTCAAACCCTGGAAGAATGGATGGCCTTGCCCGGCATTGGCCGTTCTACCGCTGGCGCGCTGATGTCACTCGGTTTACGTCAATATGGCGTAATCATGGATGGTAATGTCAAACGGGTATTGTCACGTTTCTTTGCGATTGAGGATGATCTGTCCAAACCCGTGTATGAGCGTGCCCTCTGGCAACTGGCGGAACAGCTCTGTCCTATCGAACGCAATCATGACTATACCCAAGCGATTATGGATCTGGGCGCGACCGTTTGTACGCCGAAAAAGCCTTTGTGTCTGTATTGTCCAATGCAGCAGCATTGCAAGGCACATCAGCAAGGACTAGAAAATGAATTGCCTTTCAAGAAGGCCAAAAAACCGGTTCCGGTACGCTCTGCTCAGGTCTTGCTGATCCAATCTGGTACAGATTGGCTTTGGCAACAACGCCCCAATAGCGGTCTGTGGGGCGGTCTCTGGTGTCTGCCGATTATTGAAAATGCACATGAATTTGAACAGCAATGCCAGCAACTTGGCCTGAAAAATATCCTCAAAAAAGTCCAGATCAGCCATAGTTTCACCCACTTCACCTGGCAGCTTGAAGCAATCGTTTTTGCAGTGGATCAGGATCAGCAGGAACATCTGGCGATTGAACTGCAAGGCAACTGGATGCGTCCAGAGACAGCCATTGATTGCGGTCTGCCAACAGCGATGAAAAAATTGATCTCTGCGGTAAATGTATGACATAGTCTGGACAAAGCAAAAAACCGATCAGCTCAGAATGAGCATTGCCAATATTTAAGGATGAATAGCGTGCGCCAATATCTTGCTTTGACCTGGGTGGCTTTAATTGCCATATTACTAACCGCCTGTAGCAGTACACCGCCCCCCCCCCCTGCTGTACAGCTCAATCCTATCGTCGTGCAAAAACTGAAAAGTATGCGAGTGCCGTCCTCTCTGCCCATCCCGGTGGCACGCGTACAGGCACGTGAATTATCAGATACCTGGGGCGCTTCGCGCAGTCGCGGACGTTTACATGAAGGCATTGATATCATGGCTCCACGTGGAACCGAAGTCTTTAGCGCGACTGAGGGCCTGATTGCAGATTTACGTAACAACAATTTGGGTGGTAAAGTAGTCTGGATTCTGGGCCCGGGCGGCTCCTGGCATTATTATGCGCATCTGGATGGACATAAACGTGGCTTAAAAGTGGGCGACTATGTCAAAAAAGGCCAGCTGATCGGTTATGTCGGCAACAGCGGCAATGCCCGGCATACTGCTCCCCATCTGCATTATGGAATCTATTTACAGGGCAAGGGCCGCGGTGTGGTCAACCCTTATCCCTATTTACGTTAATTTTAGGATATTTACATGTCAGAAGCGTTGATCAATCGTCTGGTGGAATTTGCTGAATCGGGCAATCAACAAAAAATTGTATTGAACGGTCAAACTCACCAGGGCTGGGTGATGGAAATTACCGAGGACGCGCTTCTGATCAGTACCGGTTATGCCGACAAGGCCGGTAAAGACATGTGGATTCAATTTAGCGATCTGGATCAGGCGGAACTGTCGTACTGGGACAATCAGCAAGATCAATGGACTGTTTTTAAATTATAAAACCATAAAAACAAGGAGCATCACATGACTGTGCAACGCTGTGGCTGGTGCTCAGATGATCCGCTGTATATCGCCTACCATGATCAGGAATGGGGACAGGCCCTGCTGAATGAAAATCGCCTGTTTGAAATGCTGTGTCTGGAAGGACAGCAAGCCGGTCTGGCCTGGATTACCGTGCTCAGAAAACGTGAAGCTTATCGTAAACATTTTTTTCAATATTCGATCGAATCTATCGCCTCACTTACAGATCAACAACTCCAAATAAAACTTGAAGATGCTAGCCTGATACGGCATCGCGGCAAACTCAATGCCATTCGGGAAAATGCCCAAGCATGGCTTAAGCTACAGCAGCAAGGGATCAATCTGGTGGAATGGCTCTGGTCTTTTACCCAGCAACCGCGATTGAATAATGATGTTGTGGATTATCGTCAGGCGCCTGCTCAAACCATTGAGAGCCAGAAGATGTCTAAAGCACTCAAACAGGCTGGTTTTAAATTTGTCGGACCCACCATTTGCTATGCCTTTATGCAGGCCGTTGGTATGGTCGATGACCATGAAAATCATTGTGACTTTAAAACAATATCCTCGCATTTAAATAAGAGCTGAAATCATGTCGAATAATATTATTCAAGCTTATGCTGCCATGTCCGCAGGTGCGGAACTGGAACCTTATCAATTCGATGCCGGAGAACTGCAGCCGCATCAGGTCGAAGTCAAAGTGGAATACTGCGGTCTCTGTCATTCTGATATTTCAGTCATTAACAATGACTGGGGTTCTTCAGTGTATCCGGTCGTAGCAGGACATGAGATTATCGGCACCATTACCCATCTGGGTGCAGAAGCCAAAGGCCTGAAAGTTGGGCAACGGGTTGGCATCGGCTGGACAGCGGAAAGTTGTCAATATTGCGATCCTTGTATTTCGGGCCAGCAAGTGCTGTGTACTGGCAGTCAGGTGGCGACCATTGTCGGACATGCCGGTGGTTTTGCCGATAAAGTGCGTGCCGGCTGGCAATGGGTCATTCCCCTACCCGAAGATCTTGACCCTGAAAGTGCGGGTCCCCTGCTCTGTGGCGGAATTACCGTATTCGATCCGATTCTCAAACATCAGATTCAGGCCATTCATCATGTTGGCGTAATTGGCATTGGCGGTTTAGGGCATATGGCAATCAAGCTGCTGAAAGCCTGGGGCTGTGAAATTACCGCTTTCACTTCAAATCTGGATAAAACTGATGAGCTGAAAGCCATGGGCGCTGACCATGTGGTCAATAGCCGTGATTCGGCTGCCTTAAAAGCCCAGCGTGGCAAGTTTGATTTATTGCTCAGTACGGTCAATGTCACCTTGAACTGGCAGGCTTATCTGGCAACTTTGGCACCAAACGGCACTGTACATATGCTGGGTTTACCACTTGAGCCGATGCAGATTCCGGCTGGCATGCTGATTGGCGGAGCCAAGTCAGTCACCGGTTCACCGACAGGTTCGCCGGCGGCATTACGTCAGTTACTCCAATTTGCTGCACGTAAAAATATTGCACCACAAATTGAAGTCTTCCCGATGTCACAGCTGAATCAGGCGATTGAACACCTGCATTCTGGCAAAGCCCGTTACCGGATTGTACTTAAAGCAGATTTTACAGCTTAAATTCAGTCTGTTTTCACGTGTTAAAAAGACCCAGCGATTGGGTCTTTTTTATTGCAGGGCTTCAGGCAAGACCGCAATACTGGCAGGCTTAGCCAGCTCGGTCTTCATTTTCTGCAGCATCTGATAAGGCTGCTGTTGCACAAACATATTTACGAAGGTCAAAGGAATGGAACCTTCCGGATTGGCATAACCATAGGTTGAAACCTTGACCTTATTATTAGCCAGTTTCTGAAAAGTCCAGTCGCCCTGATAATCAGTTAAACGCACATAATCCGGGTTTAAAGGATAGCCACTTTGGATGGCTTTATTCTTGATGGTGATCTGACCATTGGTTTCCTTGATCATCTTGCCCTGTACAATCAGGTCACGGTCTTTTAAGGGAAATGGAAAATCCAGCACCATATACAGGGTAAAGTCACCTTTTTTATCATCGCGGGACAGGACCTTGATGCTACCCATATAGGGAACCCATTGCACGGCATGCTCAACATTCAAAATGAGGGAAACGGCATTTTCAACAGGCGCAGTATAGGTGGTTTCAGCTTTATAGAGAAAGACCGGGTTTTGTTCATTCTGGTAAGTCCAGACCTTGATATTATTTTTATGAATACTTAGTTTAGCCGTCCCGACAGGCTTTGCCTGTGCAATGGCACCAAGCGCCACTGCACAGAGCAGGAAAATCATTTTTTGCATTTTTTATTCGTCTTATTTTAGTTTTATACTTTTTTATAAATGATTTTGACTTGGTTTTAAACCTGAATATCGTTAAAACCAAGCACGTCCTTCATATCATATTTACGCGCTTCACGGCCTACGACCCAAGCCGCAGCACGTACCGCACCAGAAGCAAAGTTCATGCGATTGGTGGCTTTATGGGTAATTTCCACCCGCTCCCCGTCGGCAATAAACATCGCGGTATGTTCACCGACAATATCGCCACCGCGAATGGTCTGGAAACCAATGCTCTTACGCTCACGCGGACCGGTATGACCTTCACGGCAATATACCGCATCTTCTTTCAGGTCACGGCCCAAAGTTTCCACAATCGCCTCACCCCACATCAAAGCTGTACCCGATGGCGCATCTACTTTGTGACGGTGATGTGCTTCAATCACTTCGATATCAACCGTATCGCCAAATACTTTAGAGGCCAGTTCAAGCAGTTTGATTGAAACGTTCACACCCACTGAATAATTCGCTGCATAAACTACAGGAGTTTCCGTGGCAGATTCCTCCAAATAGGCTTTTTGCTCGTCATTCATACCCGTCGTACCAATCACGATTGCGACCCCTGCTTCACGGCAGATTTTAAGATGATTGACGGTCGCTGCTGGCGCAGTGAAATCGATCACGACATCACAGTCTTTGACTACATCGGTAAGGCTACCCACGACCTTAACACCTGTTGCGCCAATTCCGGCAAGTTCGCCAGCATCAGCACCTAATAGTGTACTTTCAGGGCGTTCTACTGCAGCCGCCAATTGATAACCTGCTTCATGCACAGCCTGAATAAGGATACGCCCCATACGACCGCCTGCACCTAAGATCCCAATGCGTGGTGTAGCTGACATAACATAGTCCTGATGTTGATCCAAAATTGCTCTTACTATAGCAAAACTGCGGAATAACACTAAGATGCATTGCATAAAAATCAATGAAAATACTCAAAGAGCGAAATCACTGATATTGATAAGAGTTTTAATCAAGCTTAAGAAGTTAGGCTATCACTTCCGTCAAAGCTATACGATATACATCAACTTGACTCGTCATATAGTTTTTAGCAATTGCTCATATAACTTGAATAAGCTTATTCATAATTTTATCGCTATGATTTTGAAATGATTTACTGAGATTACTGATTTTTGAAGTTAAACAGACGACTTGCCAATACAGTTTTTCCTGTTCAGGCTCGCCATTATTAAGTCAGCTCAAAATCTTGATGATTTAAATCTCAGTTAGATTAACGGGATTCTTATGCAAGACTTTTACTAAATTTTAATTATGAATATCTACTTTTGAATTGATGAGTAGATAGGATTTTAAGTCTTATTGAGACTAAAAGGACTCAATTTTGCCTTATACAAAAATCAGTCCTTAGATTGAGCAAATTAATTCTCTAGCTCTTCGGGAACTTATTAAAAATAATAATACCTAAAGCAAAATTTGCCTGGTCTATACAATTTTGAAGATTTTTCCACTTAAGGTACTTTGAAAGCACATTTCAAAACTGGGACGAATATCTTCACCATCTACAGTGATATGTTTTATATTGGAATGAGATTGTGTTTTAGAAAAATGATGATCGACTGTTGCTTGAATAGCGTGTTGAGCCCCAAACTGATCCTTTACACTAATACTTTGTTTAAGCATATCTATACCTTTAATAATAGTTAAAGTGGCAAAATATCCACTAAAAATTGATGTTTCTGAATTTTATCTTTAAATAACTTTATGATTTAGCTTAAATAATTGATTTATAGAAGTATAGAATGTACGACCATCTAAGTTTAAATCTACCTCAACTCCAGATGAAAGAAGAACTCTTTTACCCACTTCAATTCTTTTTAAACCCTGACGTGTATTTTGCATTTTATTGAGAGGAATTAACGAAACAATAATTTCAGTACCATTTTTAGATTTTGCAATTAAATCATTTATTTTTAACAACTTGAATCCTGTTTTTCTAAAGATTTTTCCAATTTGGAAAATAACTTAAAATTAAATTTGAACGATAAAAAAAGCACTTATTAAGTGCTTTTTTTACTGTTTATTCTTGCTTAGATAGCAACAATATTTACAGCATTCGGTCCTTTTTGACCTTGAGCTACACTGAATTCAACCAGCTGGCCTTCAAGCAAGGTTTTAAAACCTGAACTCGCAATTTCACTGAAATGAGCAAAAACATCTGGACCTGATTCTTGTTGAATAAAACCAAAACCTTTAGTTTCGTTGAACCACTTTACAGTACCTTTAACAACATTTGAGTTTGACATAATATATCCTAATAATTTTTAATAATTTTTTAGTCATTTTATAGACTGATTATAACTTTGAAATAATAAAGAATGAGACTTAAAATCTGAAAAAAAACGAAGGATTATGACTAAAACTACGATACTTAAAGAAGATTTACCGAAACAAGACTTTTTTCTAGTTAAGTTAACTATACACGAAAAATTTAATTAATCAAGTTTTCTTATATATATATTTATTTTATTTATTAAAAAGTAAAATTTATAATTATTTCAATAAGATTAAGCTTTCATTGTCATGATAACAAAATAAGAGTAATCTGCTGTACTGCTAAATTTGATAAGTAATGAATGCGATTATATAGCTCTGTAATAACAATATTGGCCTTTTTAATTTCGGGAATGATGCTTTTTTCTCACTTACAAAATATCTATCACCCTCCAAATTTGGACTCATACTTTCTATTTAGATAGTCAAATATAAAAATAGAAACCGCTTTTTAGGCGGTTTTTATGTTTAAGCGAGACTTATCAAACAATAAATAGCATCTTCTAATCTAGAGTATCTTATCTACATAATAAAAAAGGACGCCTCAGCGTCCTTTTTTACTTTCACTCAATTAATCAAACAAACGATCAAAGAATGATTTTTTCTTTGGTGATGATTTGCTATCTTCACCATCCATGGTTTCTTGCAGTTCTTTTAACAGTTCACGTTGACGTGCACTTAAATTCACTGGAGTTTCTACCACAATACGGCACAGCAAGTCACCTTGCATGCTGGTACGTACCGGTTTAACACCCTTACCACGTAAACGGAACAGTTTACCTGTTTGCGTACCTTCAGGAATTTTCAGACTAACACGGCCATCTAGCGTAGGAATCTGAACTTCCTTACCTAAGGCTGCATCAGCAATTGATACCGGCACATCCATATACAGGTCAGCGCCATCACGCTGGAAGATTTCATGCTCACGCACCACCACTTCTACGTACAAGTCACCTGACTGACCATCACGGATTGCTTCACCCTTACCGGTCAAGCGAACGCGGTCGCCATTATCCACACCCGCAGGAATAGTGACTTCCAGAGTTTGCTGACGATCCGACACACCTGAACCATGACATTTATTACATGGGTTCTTGATGATCTTGCCCTGACCACGACAGGTACTACAAGTTTGCTGTACGGAGAAGAAACCTTGCTGCATGCGCACTTGACCAGCACCATGACAGGTACGGCAGGTTTCTACATCGTTTGGATTTTTTGAACCCTTACCATCACAGGCATCACACGGTGCCGGTGCAGTAAAGGTAATGGTTTTCTTGACGCCTTTGACCGCTTCTTCCAGGGTCAGTTCCATCACATAGCGTAAGTCAGAACCACGGCGTGCGCGTTGCTGGCCACGACCACCGCCGCCACCAAAAGCACCACCGAAAATATCACCGAACTGGCTAAAAATGTCTTCTGCGCTGAAACCACCGCCGAAGCCGCCACCGCCGCCCATACCACCTTCAAAGGCCTGATGGCCCATACGGTCGTACATGCTGCGCTTTTCACCATCAGAGAGCACTTCATAGGCTTCTGCTGCTTCTTTGAATTTCTCTTCAGCTTCAGCATTGTCCGGGTTACGGTCTGGATGATATTTCATCGCCAACTTACGGTAGGCTTTTTTGATTTCATCATCACTAGCGGTTTTAGCGACGCCCAAAACCTCATAATAATCACGTTTAGCCATGTCTGGCGATGCTCCTCACGGAATTTTGTTTAATATTCAACTGAGGTCTGAAATTGGGGTCAAACCGAGTTTTACAAGGGGAAATATGAAAAAAATTATACGCTTTAGAACACAGCTTTGTTTTGAGAGAATTTATGGATGCCTTTAAACCAGGCATTGATCAGGAAAATAAAAGCAATAAAGCTGAAAATCACTCCGGTCACCACACAGGCTTTGACCCATAACTGGCTGTCCCAGGCAAAGAAAAACAGGGGAATAAACCACAGTGCAGCAAAGATCGCCAAAATGGTATAAATCACGATATTACGCATGATCCACAGCGCCTGTGCCTGTAACCAGACTTCAGCATAATCAACTTGAGTGACTTTACGTGCGAACCAGTAAGCCAATAGTCCACTAAACAGGGTAAATAAGGCCAAAAACATGAAGACATAAGCCATCGCTACGGAACGTCGCATCTTGGTTAATGTATCTTGAGTCATGTTCGGTTCAACCTCGTTACCGTATTGGCAGCTCGGCCAATGCAGCAATTACTTATTTTTTTAAATTATAAAAATCTCAGGTGCTACTATATTGAAAATTTCCAAATTTCGCACCTGAAATTATGACAAATTTAAACAGAATTTAAACTTTTTTTCACTTTAAACCACTGTGCATATAGGGCAGGCAGAAAAAACAGGGTTAATAGTGTTGCTACAATCAAACCGCCCATAATCGCCACTGCCATCGGCCCGAAAAAAATACTACGGGACAAAGGAATCATCGCCAACACCGCAGCCAGTGCGGTCAATACGATCGGACGACAACGGCGTACCGTGGCATTGATGATGGCATCCCACTGCGACTCTCCGGCCTGAATATCCTGCTCGATCTGGTCAATTAGAATGAGCGAATTGCGCATAATCATTCCCGATAATGCAATCGTTCCGAGCATCGCAACAAAACCGAAAGGTTTATTGAAAATTAACAGGAATAACACCACTCCGATAATGCCCAAAGGTGCAGTCAGGAACACAATAAAGGCCCTTGAGATGCTCTTGAGCTGAATCATCAATAAAGTCATGACGACTGCGAGGAATAAAGGCATGCCGGCATTAACCGAGTTCTGCCCGCGAGCAGATTCTTCAACCGTACCGCCCACTTGCAGCAGATAGCCATTCGGCAGCTCTGCCCGGATTTTTCCCAGTGGCTCTTTGAGTTCATTGACCACAGTAGCGGGCTGCAACTTGCTACGAATATCGGCACGCACAGTAATGGTCGGCAAACGATTCCGATGCCAGATCAGACCTTCTTCAAAGCTGTATTCAATCTTGGCCAGCTGCGCCAAAGGTACTGATGTACCGGTCGCAGTCGGAACAGCCAGACTGGCTAAAGATGCTACCTCCACCCGTTCAGCCTGAGCACCACGTAAACGGATTTCAATCAATTCACGTTTTTCACGATACTGATCAATGCCTGCCCCCAAAATCGAGCTGTTGAGTACATTGGCCAGTTCACTGCTACTCACCCCAAGCTGACGGGCACGATCCTGATCAATCTGCAATTTGATGACTTTACTCGGCTCGCCCCAGTCCAGATGCACATTGGTGGTATTCGGATTGTCTCCCACGGTGGCTGCAACTTTCTGCGCCCATTCACGGACTAATCCTAGATCTTCACCCGACACCCGGAATTGTAGTGGATAACCCACAGGTGGGCCATTTTCCAGCAAGGACACCCTGGTACGCACTTCTGGCAATAACTTTCGAATCTGGTCACTTAAGGATTTACGGATTTCATTTCGATCCTCTAAAGAGGATGCCAGCACCACAAACTGGGCAAAACTGGTTTGCGGCAACTGCTGATCGAGCGGTAAATAGAAACGTGGAGAACCCATCCCGACATAAGCCACATAGTTATCAATGCCCTCTTGTTTCGATAAAAAGGCTTCTACTTTTTTTACTGCAGCTTCAGTGGCCTTCAGTGAAGCACCTTCTTCAAGTTTGAGATCCACCAGAATTTCAGCCCGGTTCGAGGGTGGGAAAAACTGCTGCGGCACCAGCTTAAACATTAAAATAGACAGAATAAAAATTCCGACCGTGGCAACAATGACAGTTTTACGATAGGTCACACAGGCATCGACCCAACGGCGAAAGCCCTGATAAAACCGGGTTTGATAAGGGTCATAATGTTCTCCGGCATGATGCACAATCGGCTGAGGTTCTGGCTGTTTGCGTAGACGTGCCCAGAGACGCTGATACCACGGCGCTTTCTGAATTAAATCCTTGTTGAAATCCGGCAGAAGTTTATCGCCTAAATATGGCACAAACAGTACCGCGGCAATCCAGGACACCAGCAATGCAATGGTCACCACCTGGAAAATCGAACGGGTATATTCCCCGGTACTCGATGCTGCAGTGGCGATCGGCAGGAAACCGGCAGCGGTAATCAGGGTGCCTGTCAGCATTGGAAAAGCCGTGGTGCGCCAGGCATGCCCGGCCGCCTGTAAACGGCTATAACCCTGCTCCATCTTAATCGCCATCATTTCAATGGCGATAATGGCATCATCGACCAAAAGACCGAGAGCCAGAATCAGGGCCCCCAGGGAAATTTTATGCAGTCCGACATCAAACAGCTGCATACCGGCAAAAGTCATGGCCAGCACCAGCGGAATCGAGAAAGCCACCACCAGACCGGTCCGGAAACCGAGCGAGAAAAAACTGACCAGCAATACGATAACCACCGCTTCTGCCAGCACTTTCATAAATTCGTTAATACTGCGTTTGACTGCCACCGGCTGATCGGAGACTTTTTGCAGCTCCATGCCGAGTGGCAGAGCTTTTTGCAGGCGGGCGAATTCCTGTTCCAGATTTTTACCCAAGGCAATGATGTCCCCACCCTTGCGCATCGATACAGCAATACCAATGCCGTTTTCGCCCATAAAGCGCATCCGGGGCTGTGCCGGATCACTAAAGCCTCGATAGACTTCTGCGACATCTCCCAGCTGAATGGTTTTGCCATTGACCAGCAGCGGCATCTGTCTTAATTCTTCAACACTGTTTAATGCACCACTGACCCGCACCTGAATCCGGTCTGAACCGGTTTCAAAAAAACCGGACTGGGTGGTGGCATTTTGCTGCTGCAGGGCTTGCTGAATCGCCATGACTGGAACGCCCAGCTGAATGGCCTTGGTATTGGAAATCTCAATCCAGATTTTCTGGTCTTGTAGGCCAATCAGCTCAACTTTGGCAACATCTTTGACCCGTTGCAGTTGCAGCTGTAAGCGGTCGGCGTATTCCTTGAGGGTCGCATAGTCAAAATCTTTACCCTTGAGCACATAAATATTGCCAAAGGTGTCGCCAAATTCATCATTAAAGAACGGCCCTTGTACCCCTTGTGGCAATTCATGCCGGATATCGCCCACCTTCTTGCGCACGTTATACCAGACATCAGCGACATCTTTCGAAGCCAGGGAATCCTTGGCAACAAAAGTCACCATGGATTCACCCGGACGCGAATAGGCCATGATGCGGTCATACTGTCCCGTGGTCATCAGTTCCTTTTCAATCCGGTCAGTGACCTGTAGGGATACTTCTTTGGCACTGGCACCCGGCCAGTAAGTCTGGATCACCATGACTTTAAAGGTAAAAGGTGGATCTTCACTTTGTGACAGTTTGGAATAAGAGACGATGCCGATCAGACCGAGCAGGATCATGAAATACAGCACCAGACCTTTATTTTTTAAAGCCCATTCCGACAGGTTAAAGTTCATGCTTAACTCCCTGCCTGAATGGTCACACGACGGTTTTCACGATCAATCGGATTGATTTTTTGCTGGTTACGCAGCAGATGTACGCCACCAATCACCACATAGTCTTCCGGCTTGAGCCCACTGAGTACAGGAACACTGTCCCGGCCATAGGCACCGAGCTGGACCGGGACTTTACGTAAGGTATGATCGGGCTGGACCACCATGACATAAGCCTGCTGATCCGTTGCCGAGACACTGGATAGCGGCACACTAAGCATATTATTGCGGCTGTGCTGAAAAAATACCCGGGCACTTTGTCCCAGCTGGATCTGGCCATTGCCTTCACGTAAGGAAACTTTAACCCTGAAGGTACGCGACTGGTCCGCTGCCGGTGAAATCTCGCGAACAAACGCGGTAAATTTTTCTTCAGGTTTGGACCATAATGTCACTGTAGCTGCCTGTCCAACTTTGATCTCCGAAATAGCCTGTTCCGGTACCCCAATCACCACTTCACGCTCACCGGCAATTGCCAATTCATACGCCGCCTGCCCGGCAGCAACCACCTGACCAGTTTCAATATTGCGCGCAGTGATCACGCCGTTTCTGGTGGCAATCAGCTGGTTATAAGCAGTCTGGTTTTTAGCGGTATCATAGTTGGATTGTGCCTGCTTCAGATTTGACAGGGCGGTCTTGTACTGGTTTTCGATCGCGTCATATTGTGAGCGGCTCACGGCATTGGATGGCAATAACTGCTTGAAACGTTGTAATTCATCCTGAGCAATCTTAGTGGCAGACTGTGCGCTTTCCAGCTGGGCGCGTGCTGCATTCAGCTGCAGCTGGGCATCTTTGACATCCAGAGTTGCCAGGACTTGCCCGACTTTGACCTGGTCACCCACATCGGCGAAGCGCTGGGTCACCTGCCCAGCGACCCGAAAGGCCAGCGCCGTTTGCTGGCGCGCCTGCACATCACCGGCATAACTTTTTAATTCATGCTGTGAAGTGGTGGGTGTGGCCACCATGACAAAGGGAACTTCCTGTTCTGCTGCAGCAGTATCTTTGCTGCACCCGGTTAAGGTCACGCTACAAAGCACCACCATGCCAGCCAATACGCTGTAAATCCTGCTCATCTTATTCGCTCTTATCTGATCATCTTTTTTAGGGCAAACTATGCTGATATATTGAATTGCTTGTTTTTTAATTAATATACCACCCGGTACACTAATTACAACTGAATCATCAAAGCAATGACCGTGTTGACTTTTTTTGGAAGAAATTGTGCAAATACCTGTAGGACGACCCAAGGATCTGGAAAAGCGTCAGCGCATACTCAGCGTGGCCAAAGCGCTGTTTTTAGCGCATGGCTATCATGCCTCCAGCATGAACCAGATTGCACGTGAGGCAGGTGTAACCAAGCTGACGGTGTATAACCATTTTCAGGATAAGGCGACCCTGTTTAGCTGTGCGATTGAGGATACCTGTGAAGCCATTCTGCATGAACATCCTCAACTCTTGCAGCCGAGCAGTGACTTTGCGCAGGAGTTTTATCAGGCCTGTCAGCGCGCTTTAAATATTATTCATTTACCAGAAGCGATCAAGCTGGACCTGCTACTGATGGAACTGGCCTCGCAGCAAAGTCCTCTGGCAGAACAATTTTATCAGGCCTCGCATAGCAAACTGGATGCAGTCTGGAATGATTTCTTTGCTCTGGCCCAGCAATACCGCTTTATTCGGGTCGATCTTCCAGAAAAACAGACCGAGCTGATCGTGTCCCTGCTGACGGGAACCCGTCATCAGAAAATCCTGCTGGGTCTCAGCCCTCCCCCTTCAAGCGCAGAACAGCAACAGATTATTAGCGAGGCCATTGAACTGTTTATGCTGAAATATGCCCTGCCGGATTAACTCCTTTCTTTCGGACTGATCACCGATCACCGTATGTGGCCTAAAAGTTGCTAAAAAAGTAGCCAATGCTCTGCAACTTTTGTCTCTAGGGGACTTGGATTGTCATGCAGTCGCGGTATAGTCAAAGCATGCATGTGAGGGAATAAAAAATGATTCAACAGATTGATGCACCACTACGCGAAGACGTACGCTTACTGGGTAATTTGCTTGGGGAAACCTTAAAATTACATGCCGGGCAGGATTTGTTTAATCAGATCGAGCAGATCCGTGCCCTGTCCAAAGGCGCTCGCGATGGACAGGTCGAAGCAGAAAAACAACTGGAACAACTGTTTTTGAGTCTGGAAGATGCAGAAATCCTGCCACTGACCCGTGCTTTTACCCACTTTTTAAACTTTGCCAATATTGCCGAACAATATCATGTGGTACGTCGTCGCCGTCAGAGCGAGTTTGATGACACTGCAGAATCGCCCAATCCTCTGGTGCCTTTATTTGAAAAATTTAAACAGCAGGAGATTTCTGCCGATACGCTGTATCAGCAAATCTGTGAACTGAAAATTGAACTGGTCCTGACCGCCCATCCCACAGAAGTCAGCCGCCGCACCCTGATTCAAAAATATGATGGCATCAATAATGCCCTGTCCAAATTCGACCAGCAGAAACTGACGCCACGTGAACGTCAGGCAGTCCTGGCCGATCTGAAACAGCTGATCAGCTCCGCCTGGCAAACCGATGAAATCCGTCAGCATCGCCCGACTCCGATCGATGAAGCCAAATGGGGTTTTACCACCATTGAACAGACCCTGTGGAATGCGGTCCCGAAATTTATCCGCGAACTAAATGGCATGGTGCAAGCGCAATGTGGCCAGAACCTGCCCTTAGATGTAGCGCCAGTACGTTTTGCCTCCTGGATGGGTGGTGA
The DNA here is from genome assembly GCF_056642055.1 of Acinetobacter sp. 129952. The sequence goes on from NZ_JBWVSU010000007.1 coordinate 177,781, forward strand.
CCGTGATGGCAACCCGAATGTCACCCACACCGTCACTCAGGAAGTACTGTGGCTGTCGCGCTGGAAAGCAGCCGACCTTTATGTACGTGATATTGAAAACCTGCGCTGGGAACTGTCCATTCAGCAATGTAGTCCGGAAATTTCCGAAGCCTTGGGCCAGCCCCATCCTGAACCCTATCGTGAATATTTACGTGACACCCGTACCCGCCTGAAAGCGACGCGGCACTGGCTGGCAGAAAAATTAAAAGGCAATGATGCCGATGACAGTCTGGTGATTAAAAGTAAAGACGAACTTTTACAACCGCTCCTGACCTGCTACCGCTCGCTGATGGACTGCAATCTGGCCGAAATTGCCAATGGCAGCCTGCTGGACTTTATTTACCGGGTCAACAGTTTTGGGATCGAACTGCTAAAACTGGATATCCGTCAGGAATCCGGCCGTCACCGTCAGGCAATTTCAGCCATTACTGAATATTTGGGACTGGGGAATTTTGAAACCTGGACCGAACAGGCCCGTCAAAACTTTTTACTGCAGGAATTGCAAAGCAAGCGTCCATTACTGCCGAAACATCTGAATGAACCGGCCGGCAGCCTGATTGAACATCCGGATGTACAGGAAGTCTTTGCCACCATGCGCACACTGGCTGAACAGCCGAGCGAGTCTCTGGGTGCCTATATTATTTCCATGGCAGAATATCCAAGTGATGTGTTGGCGGTACTGCTTTTACAAAAAGAAGCCGGCATCGAGCAGGCGTTAAGGGTTGTTCCCCTGTTTGAAACCTTAAAAGACCTGGATGGTGCAGCCGCAACCATGTCAACCCTGTTCAATATGCACTGGTACAAACAGCATATTCAGGGCAAACATGAAGTCATGATTGGCTATTCGGATTCTGCCAAGGATGCCGGCTTTATGTCGGCCAACTGGGCGCAGTATCGTGCTCAGGAAGAACTGACCGCAGTTGCCCAGCAACATGGCGTGCAATTGACCCTGTTTCATGGTCGTGGCGGTTCGATCAGCCGTGGTGGTGCGCCAACCCAGCAAGCCTTGTTCTCTCAGCCACCGGGCTCTATTTCCGGTGCAATCCGGGTGACTGAACAGGGCGAAATGATCCGCTTTAAATTCGGGCTGGAAGAAATCGCGCTGCAAAATCTGGAAATTTATACTGCTGCAACCCTGGAAGCGACCCTGCTCCCGCCACCTGAGCCAAAACAGGAATGGCGCGACCTGATGCATCAAATGACCGAACTGTCGGTTCAGGTCTATCGCCAGACCGTACGGGAAAATCCGCATTTTGTAAAATACCTGCGTACCGTTACTCCTGAGCTTGAACTACAAATGCTGCCGCTGGGTTCACGTCCCGCCAAACGTAAAGTCAGCGGCGGGATTGAATCCTTGCGTGCCATTCCCTGGGTATTTGCCTGGACCCAGATTCGCCTGATGTTGCCTGCCTGGCTCGGTACCGGTGCTGCGCTGAATGAAGTCGTGGATCAAGGACAACGTAATGCACTCGATGAAATGCTGGCCGAGTGGCCATATTTCCAGACCCTAATTGATATGCTGGAAATGGTACTTTCTAAAGCCGATGCCCATGTAGCGCTCTATTACGAATCGCATCTGACCCAGGATGAAGATCTGAAAGTTCTGGGGACAGAATTGCGCCAGCGTTTGCAGGATGCCGTACAAACCTTGTTAAGCTTGAAAGGTGAATCGAAACTCCTGAGCAGCAACGGTGTACTGGATCAGTCCATGAAGGTACGTAAACCGTATCTGCTACCCTTGCACTTGCTGCAAGCTGAACTGATGAAACGTCGCCGTTTATATCTGGAACAGCAACAGGCCGAAAACACCCCAGTAGATCACGCGCTGATGGTCAGTATTGCCGGGATTGCAGCCGGTCTGCGTAATACTGGCTAAGCAAAAATGCCCATTTGAAAGCACATCCTGGTGATGTGCTTTTTTATTGACCAGTCAATAGCCAGGAAATATTTTATTTTATATAGTAAATCAGATTTATTTATAGATACCCCTATTCATAATAAGAAATTAATCTACTGATTTCACTTTACTTTTAACCCAGTCTTCTTTTACCGCCCGGTAAAATCTTAAATAAAGTCATAGAATTAATTTGAACAAAAATTTTGTTTAAGTGATTAAATCTTCTAAAGAACAAGAGTATGATGTGCACAATTTATCTTTTGAGTGCTCATTTTATGTCCAGTTGGTTTCCCAAATGGCGCCCTTATGAGGGTAGTATCGATGCACGACCAGTAGGTACCGCAGAGTATTTGCCACCCGCACAAACGGTCATTTTGGGTGTACAACATGCTTTTGCCATGTTTGGCGCGACTGTACTGGCACCTTTTTTAATGGGCTTTGATCCTAACCTGGCGATTCTAATGTCAGGGATCTGTACTATTCTGTTCTTTTTAATCACCGGTGGCCGGGTTCCAAGTTATCTAGGTTCAAGCTTTGCCTTTATTGGTGTGGTCATCGCAGCAACAGGTTATGCGGGTGGTGGCGGACTGAATCCAAATATTGGCGTTGCAGCAGGCGGGATTATCGCATGTGGCATCTTCTATGCACTCATGGGCTTTCTGGTCATGGCGACGGGCACCCGCTGGATTGAAAAGCTGATGCCACCGGTAGTGACCGGTGCCGTGGTGATGATCATTGGCCTGAACCTTGCTCCAGTCACAGTGAAAAGTGTGATGGGCAATACCTTCAATATGTGGATGTCTCTGGTCACTGTGTTGTGCATGGGTTCAATTGCCGTATTCACCCGTGGCTTATTACAGCGCCTGCTGTTATTGGTTGGCCTGTTATTGGCTTATCTGATTTACTTCGTACTCAGTAATGTCATGGGTTATGGCACTGCGATCAACTTCCTTCCTATTCAGCAAGCAGCCTGGTTCGGTTTACCGACTTTCCACGCGCCGACCTTTGAATTGAATGCCATGTTGATCATTGCACCGATTGCCTTGATTCTGGTGGCTGAAAATCTGGGCCATATTAAAGCCGTAGGCGCGATGACCGGTGAAAACCTCGATCCGCATATTGGTAAAGCCTTTGTGGCAGATGGTGTTGCAACCACTTTAGCCGGTGGTGTAGGTGCGCCGGGTATGACTACCTATGGTGAAAACATTGGTGTGATGGCCGTGACACGGGTTTACTCGACCATCATCTTTGCAGTCGCGGGTGTCTTTGCTGTGTTCCTGGGTTTATCGCCTAAGTTTGGTGCGATTATTCACACGATTCCGACAGCGATTCTGACCGGTGCTTCGATTGTAGTCTTTGGTTTGATTACCATTGCTGGTGCCAAAATCTGGATTGAGAACAAGGTCGATTTCTCGCAGAACAAGAACCTGATGGTGGCTGCGGTGACCATTATTTTAGGTACGGGTGATTTTGCCCTGACTTTTGGCAGCTTCAATCTGGGTGGTATTGGTACGGCAACGTTTGCTGCACTGATCCTGAACTGGTTTTTTAGCCTGGCCGATAAAAAATAAAACTCGAAATAAAAGTATTGAGCAGCCGAATGGCTGCTTTTTTTATCTTTATATTTTTCAACTTTGCGATTAAAGAAATGAAAAGAAGCCCCGCAAGGCTTCTATTAAAGCACGTGTCTGTTTAAGGACGAAACTCTTTCAGTTCACGTTGAATAAAGTATTGGAACATTTCACGGTATAGATGTTCAATAAACTCCTGATCGACACCTTGTTTTTGCGCCAGAGCTCTGACATTTTCTACAATCTGCTCCATACGTTCCGGTGACTGTAAATCGGTTTCGGTTTTTTTGAAACGGGTGGTTTGATCAACATAAAATTGACGCGCAGCGATCAGCTCAACTAAAGCTGTATCAATGGCATCGATCTGTTGACGTGCATGTTCTAGTGATTCAGCTTTGATCTTTTCCATGTTTTTTCAGTTCACTTTCAGTTTGATTATTACTCTTATACTTTTCTTCTAACACATTACTGAAAATACTTTCAATCATCCAGACCCGATATAAGCTATTAAATGTATAACTTTGATCATCTATGCGCAGTTCCAGTACCGGGAAATTCGGCTGGGACTTCATTTCACAGAGCATATCATTGTCCTGCAGCTTGGCCAGAATATCGTCCTGGGTCAAATCGACAATATTTAACTGTTGCTGCAAACGTTTGAAATGGGGTGCATAAGACAGGTCTTCACCACGGGTCCAGACGGCCTGCAAGATCTGGTACATCGCCTCGATCCGCTGCTCCTCGGGACAGCTATAAAATAATTGTGCCATTGGCGCAATCGCCTGCTCGGTCGGTCGGCAGAACGGAGTGAATTCAACTTCCGTCCGTTTGGATAACCGTGTGGCCAGACTCCAGTCAAAGTCATCTCGTCCACGATAGGACAAGGGATAGACATTCAGCTGGATATTATAATAATCCGCCAGTTCCTCCTTGATATAGGCCAGCAACAGCCAGGAAATCGGATCTTCCAGCGCGATATACAAGTCCAATTCCGGATCCATCGACTGGATTTCGTTCAGCTCCTCGGCATCACTGATCAGATGCTCACGCCATTCAATGTGATCGATCATAAAAATCGGATTACCGGTCAGCAGTTTTTGCTGCTCCAGACGCCGGGTCAGACGCAACAGGTCATCGACCGCCTGATACTGGCGACCGCCTAAATTAAAATAGCTGGCCAGAATCGGAGTCTGGTCAAAAATACGTTCAGGAAAATCCTGTGGCTGATGGTGGCGACTGGCCATGGCATAAAGAGTTCGTAATTTTCCGGTCTGTTTTTGCCAAAGCATATGGAAGACATCTTCCAGCAAATACAGGAAATCCTGTCCACGCAGCGGCGTATGTCGCAAAATCAGTTCGGCCTGTTTTAAGGCCTCAGCGCTCGGTAATTCCGGCGTATCATGAAAACTGAAACGATGCTGTTTTGACAAGATTTTTGCATCATTAATCGTGTAGTGCTGCCATTCATCAAAAGACATCTGGTTCGGCGCTTCGGCATGCTCACTGGAAATGATCACTTTCAGCGGCTTGAGTTCTGGACTTAAAATTTCTTCGAGCTGGGGCAACTGCTGTACCGCCAGATAACTGTACACATCATCCAGTCTTAAATGGATACTCAGCCCATCTTGAATAGATAACACCGTTTGACGGGTCGGTTTTTGGTAAAACCAACTCGATCGGATTGGATCAAACCAACGGCGTAACAGGGACATGAGATCGGCCTCGACAACAATGACGGTGCGCAGCTCAACATATGAGAAGCTGCGCAGAATAATCTATTTTTAAGATCGCAGAAGCCAAAGCCCTGCATGCTGTAAAAACTTATATCAAGTCATAAGCAAATGTTCAATGTTTAACAATGGATTAGAGGTCAAGATTCAGGTCAGTGACCGCCCCGGTTTCTGCACCTGAAGTCAGTTTGGCGAATTTAGCCAGCGCACCGTGGGTATAGTTTGGCTGAGGTTTGGTCCAGGCCGCTTGACGTGCAGCAATTTCTTCTTCCGCGACATGCCAGGTCATTTCCCGAGTTTCGGCATTAATCGAAATCTGATCACCATTTTGCACCAGACCAATCGGGCCGCCCTCATAAGCTTCTGGCGTCACATGACCAATCACGAAACCATGACTGCCGCCAGAGAAGCGTCCGTCAGTAATTAAAGCCACCGAAGCGCCCAGACCTTTACCAATAATCGCAGAAGTCGGTTTCAGCATTTCCGGCATGCCCGGACCACCTTTAGGGCCGACGCCACGAATCACCACCACTTCACCCGGCTGGACTTCGCCATCCAGAATCCCGCGCATGGCACCCTGCTCGCCTTCAAAGACCCGTGCCGGGCCAGCAAAATGCAGACCTTCCTTACCGGTAATCTTGGCCACAGCGCCCTTCGGCGACAGATTGCCTTTCAAAATCACCAGATGGGAATCTTTTTTCACGGGCGCATCAAAAGGCAGAATAATCTGCTGACCTTCCGGATAGTCCTGCACATCGGCCAGGTTTTCTGCCAGCGTCTTACCTGTGACCGTTAAACAGGACCCATCCAGCATGCCGGCATCCAGCATGCGCTTCATCAGTGGTTGAATCCCACCAATCGCAATCAGTTCTGACATTAAATATTTCCCGGATGGACGCACATCGGCCACCACCGGAATATCTTTGCCAATTCGGACAAAGTCATCCAGACTCAATTCAACCCCTGCGGTATGCGCCATGGCTAGCAGATGCAACACGCCATTGGTCGAACCACCCAGCGCAATCAAGACCTTGATCGAATTTTCAAAAGCAGCCTTGGTCATGATGTCACGTGGCTTGATATCCAGTCGTAACAGATTCATGACTGCTTCACCGGCACGGGCACAGTCGATTTGCTTGTCATCCGAAATCGCTTCCTGTGCCGAGGAGCCCGGCAGGCTCATACCGAGTGCTTCAATTGCAGAGGCCATCGAGTTGGCCGTATACATGCCGCCACAAGAGCCCGGACCCGGCAAGGATACTTCTTCAATATGCTTGACTTGAATCGCGTTAATTTCACCTTTGGCATATTGACCGACTGCTTCAAATACCGAAATCATGTCGGTATGGCCTTCGCCGGGTTTGATGGTTCCACCATAAATAAACAGACCGGGGCGGTTTAGACGTGCCAGTCCCATGATGCAACCCGGCATGTTTTTATCACAGCCACCAATCGCGATGACTCCATCATAAGCCTGGCAACCCACGACCGTTTCAATGGAGTCTGCGATCACTTCCCGTGATAGCAGTGAATATTTCATACCTTCCGTGCCATTGGAAATACCATCTGAAATCGTAATGGTATTAAAGATAATGCCCTTACCACCCGCAGCACTGACGCCCTGCTCGACTGTTCTGGCCAGACCATCAATATGCATATTACATGGTGTGACATTGGCCCAGGTCGAAGCGATACCAATAAATGGCCGTTTAAAATCGGCATCTTTAAAACCGGTAGCACGCATCATGGAACGCGCCGGTGCATTTTCAATGCCTTCATAAACGGGGGCTGAATGCTCGCGGATATTATCTTTACTCATTATTCTCTTCCTGGGCGATGACCAATTTTAAGCGTCAGTCTTGGACAATTTATTTTAAGGACATTGTATAGAATTAAAACAAAGCAATACAGCTTTCAGCTGCTTCTATAATATTTGATACATGCCAAAGTCATCTGCAACTGTCCGAGGCAGGACTACAATTAATATTTACTGTTTCTGCGATATAAGTGAAAAATGCTAGTTTCGGACGAGTTTTGCAGATGATAGTAGTTTTGCCTACTTTTGCCGAAACAAAAGTAGGTCGAACCGAAGGTTATAAACTGCAATTAAACAATTTCCTTTAAGACCCCCGTCTTATTGAATCTATAAATTTCAAATAAAAAAAAGCACCCCATCTGGAGTGCTTTTTAAATCTGTAAAATTACAAATTAGATATCACGTACTGCACCTTTCGAGGCACTGGTGGTATGCATCGCATACGCTTTGAGTGCTTTAGACACTTTACGAGGACGCTGTTCAGCAGGCTGCCAGCCTTTGGCTTCTTGGGCTTCACGACGTGCTGCCATGGTTGCATCATCCACTGCCAGGTGAATGGTACGGTTTGGAATATCAATTTCGATACGGTCACCATCTTCAACCAGACCAATCGCACCACCTTCCGCTGCTTCAGGAGACACGTGACCAATCGACAGACCAGATGAACCACCCGAGAAACGGCCATCTGTTAAAAGTGCACAGTCTTTACCCAAACCTTTCGATTTGAGATAACTGGTCGGGTACAGCATTTCCTGCATGCCCGGACCACCACGTGGACCTTCGTAGCGAATCACCACAACATCACCCGCAGTGATTTTGCCGCCAAGAATGGCTTCAACTGCAGCATCCTGACTTTCAAACACACGTGCAGTCCCGTTGAATTTCAGGATTGAATCATCCACACCTGCTGTTTTTACGATACAGCCTTCTAGTGCGATGTTGCCATAAAGTACTGCCAGGCCACCATCTTGCGAGAATGCATTGGCTGCATTACGGATCACACCATTGTCACGGTCACCATCTAAACGTGCATAATAACGGTCTTGCGAGAATGCGGTTTGCGTTGGTACACCGCCCGGCGCTGACTTAAAGAATTGATAGACGTCTTCATCTTCAGTACGGATGATGTCCCATTTATCCAAGGCATCTTTTAAAGTTTTTTCATGGACCGTTGGAACAGAAGTATCCAGTAAGCCTGCACGATCCAGTTCGCCCAGAATCGACATGATGCCACCGGCACGGTGTACATCTTCCATATGGACATCCTGTTTCGCCGGCGCAACTTTACATAGTACCGGCACATTACGTGACAAACGGTCGATATCGGTCATAGTAAAGTCGACTTCAGCTTCGTGTGCTGCTGCCAACAAATGCAGAACAGTATTGGTTGAACCACCCATGGAAATGTCTAAAGTCATGGCATTTTCAAACGCTGCTTTGGTTGCGATTGAACGTGGCAACAAGCTGTAGTCATTTTGCTCATAATGACGTTTAGTGATTTCAACAATCAGTTGACCCGCACGCTCGAATAATTTTTTACGATTTGCGTGGGTTGCCAGGGTTGAACCATTACCCGGAAGCGATAAACCAAGTGCTTCAGTCAAACAGTTCATCGAGTTTGCAGTGAACATGCCTGAACATGAACCACAGGTTGGGCAAGCTGAACGCTCATATTCAGCGACTTCTTCGTCAGTGAAGCTGTCATCTGCTGCAACAATCATGGCATCAACCAAGTCAATGGCTTTTTCATTGCCACGGATTTTGACCTTGCCCGCTTCCATTGGACCGCCAGAGACAAATACCACCGGAATGTTCAGGCGCATCGCAGCCATTAACATGCCTGGGGTGATCTTGTCACAGTTCGAGATACACACCATCGCATCGGCACAATGGGCATTGACCATGTACTCGACCGAGTCTGCAATCAGGTCACGCGAAGGCAATGAATACAACATACCGTCATGACCCATCGCGATGCCGTCATCGACCGCAATAGTATTGAATTCTTTGGCCACGCCGCCTGACGCTTCAATTTGACGTGCCACCAGCTGACCCAGGTCTTTAAGATGCACATGACCTGGTACAAACTGGGTGAACGAGTTCACCACCGCAATAATCGGCTTACCAAAATCTTCATCTTTCATGCCGGTAGCACGCCATAAACCGCGTGCGCCAGCCATATTTCTTCCGTGTGTCGATGTTTTTGAACGATAGTCAGGCATTTTATATTTCCAACAAAGTTTGAGCTTGCAATGAATCGGGCAGATCCACTCTGGCTAAATCATACTGACAAGGAGCTTAAATCAGTTGAATTTTAAACCTATCATACTACAAGCCCTTGATTTACAAGATGGCCTTCTGGGTGTAGATGCAGGCAAAAATGTCTATAGAGAGGTTTGGATGATCTGACGATAAAAATTTCTTAATGAAATCTACTATACCGCCATCATCATCAGGACAATACAAAACTTTCATGAATAATTTTTACAATTTGCATGAGTTTTTTTTATATAAAAATTCCACTGAAATTCAAGCACTCACAGGCCTTATCCGATAAGTTTTTGCAACGATTAGGCTGAAATTTGGCTTTTGGCTTATAATAGCTTTTAAGTTTATTTGGAATTTCATGTGTGAAGATCATATTTGCAGGCACACCAGAATTTGCAGCGACTGCATTGGCTGCGTTGCTTAGAACCGAACATGAAATTGTGGCGGTCTATACTCAACCGGACCGCAAGGCCGGACGTGGACAAAAGCTCACGGCATCTGCGGTGAAGCAGTTAGCGCTTGAACATCATCTTTCGGTCTATCAGCCTTTACATTTCAAGTCATCGACTGAAGAAGGTCTGGCGGCGCAAGCGGAACTTAAAGCCTTAAATGCAGATGTGATGGTGGTGGCAGCTTATGGCCTGATCCTGCCACAAGTGGTTCTGGATACGCCAAAATATGGTTGCCTGAATATACACGGTTCGCTGTTGCCACGCTGGCGCGGTGCAGCCCCAATTCAGCGCGCGATTGCTACCGGCGATACCGAAACGGGTGTGACCATTATGAAAATGGCGGCCGGTCTGGATACCGGGGATATGATGTATAAAACACGATGTCCGATTACTGCCGAAGATACTTCTGCCAGCCTGCATGACAAACTGGCACTGCAAGGTGCTGAGGCGATTGTGGCCGTGCTCGAATCGGAACAGGCTTTACAGCACTATCTTGAGACCCGTGAAGTTCAGGATGAAAGCCTGACTGTCTATGCACATAAACTGACAAAAGCCGAAGCGCAAATTGACTGGACACAGTCTGCAGCAGTCATTGACCGTAATATTCGTGCCTTTAATCCTTGGCCGGTGGCATTTACTCCGCTGGATGACAGCAACAATTTACGCATCTGGAATTCATCGCTTTCCAAGCAAAACGCAAGCAATGCCCTGCCTGGTGAAGTAATTGCCTTGGACAAAGACGGGGTGCATGTGATGTGTGGCGACCAACATGTTATTTGCATCACCAATCTGCAATGGCCAGGCGGCAAAGCCCTGAATGCTGTTCAAATTAATCAAACTCAAAAACTATCGGTAGGATATAAATTCGCATGAGCCAAATTCAATCATCAGCTAAAAACTTGAATTTGCGCGCGCAAGTTGTAAAAACCCTATTGGCTGTACAAAATGGCCAATCACTTGCTTCTGTACTCAATCAACATATCAACATCGTGTCTGAACGTGATCGTGGTCTATATCACGAGTTAACTTTGGGCTGTTTACGTCAGTGGCATGGCCTGAAAGCCATCACCCTGCCGCTATTAACCAAACCTCTCGATAACCAAGCTTTGGAAAGCTGCTTATATTTGGGTTTATACCAGATTTTATGTACCCGGATTCCGGCGCATGCTGCGATTTCAGAAACGGTGACAGCAGCCAAACAACTGGGATTCGAACCTTTAAGTGGTCTGGTCAATGCGGTGCTGCGTCGTGTTTCACGTGAAACAGAAGAATTTGATCTGGCTTTAAATCAGGCGCATGGCCTGCCAAGCTGGTTATTTAAGCGTTTAAAGAAAGACTGGCCGGAACAGCTGGCTGAACTGTCGCATGACTTAAAACAGATTGCCCCGCTCACCTTGCGTGTCAATGTCAATCAGGTCAGCCGTGATGAATATCTGGAAATTCTGGAAGAAGAAGGCTATGAAGCACGTGCCTGTACTCTTTCCGAAGTTGGCATCGTTCTGGAACAGAATGTGCATATTCCGAATCTGCCAGGCTATGAAGCCGGTGGTTTCTCGGTTCAGGATGAACATGCTCAGCTGTGTGCGACCTTGCTTCCTGACCTTGAAGGCAAAGTCGTGGTCGATGCCTGCGCCGCTCCGGGTGGTAAGACTGCGCATATATTGGAAAAATATAGCCCGAAAAAACTGTATGCCATTGATCAGGATGCCAAACGTTTAGTCCGTGTGGCAGAAAATCTGGAACGTTTACTATTAACTGAATATGCCGACGTTGAAATTATCGCGGCTGATGCGATCACTTGGACAGCACCTGAGTCGGTGGATTGTATCGTGCTGGATGCACCATGTTCCGCAATTGGTGTGATCCGTCGTCATCCGGATATTCGCTTGCTACGTCACTCTACAGATATTCCGCAAACGGTACATCTGCAAAAGCAGATTCTGGAAAATATGTGGCAGCAACTGAAAGTTGGCGGTACGTTGCTGTACATCACCTGTTCAATTCTAAAAGCCGAAAACGAACAGCAGATGGTCGAGTTCTTTGCTCAACATGCCGATGCCAAAGAAATCAAAATCGAAGCCGATTGGGGTATCGAACAGATTCATGGTCGTCAGTTGTTGCCGAAAGCAGATCAAGGCGACGGTTTCTTCTATTGCCGTATAGAAAAAACTGCATAAGTCATGTGTTTAAAATGAAAGGCAGCGCAAGCTGCTTTTTTTATGGCGCGTGATTTAGTGAATATATGGCTTATTGAATAAACTTAAAAATCACCAGACTGCTGGCCAATGCCGCCATGCCGCTCACCAATCCATAGACTGTTTCATGCCCTTCAGAATAGCGCTTTGCCGTCGGCAATAATTCATCCAGCGCCAGATAAACCATCACCCCGCCAATCACGCCAAAGATCAGACCATAGACGGTTTCACTCATATAAGGTGCCAGAATAAAATACCCGAGCGCTGCCCCTAATGGTTCGGCCAGTCCGGAAACCAAACTGGCCCAGAGCGCATAATCTTTACGGCCGGTGGCCATATAGACCGGCAGGGCAATCGCCACGCCTTCTGGTACATTATGAATCGCAATCGCGACTGCCAATGGCGCACCCAAAGCAGGACTTTCCAGCGTGGCAAAAAACGTCGCCAGCCCTTCCGGCAGGTTATGTGCGCTAATCGCAAACAGGGTCAGCATGCCGGTACGCAGTAATTGGGGTGAACTGACGCCCTTGGCAGAATGGGTCTCAATAGTGTCATGTGGGTTTGGCACAAAACGATCCAGCAACAACACCAGAATTACGCCCAGTAAAAAAGCAAAAGTGCCAAAGGCAAAACCGGTTTTTTCATCAAAATCTAAGCTAAAGGACGCGATCGATTTGTTCAGAATTTCGGTTAAAGAGACATAGATCATGGCCCCGGCAGCAAAGGCCAGACCAAAGGCCAGCAAACGGAAATTAGGTTTTTTTAAGAATAATACCAGTCCCCCACCCACCACGGTGGCCAGCCCGGCAAATAAAGTCACGGCAAAGGCTGTATAGACTTGTCCATCTGAAACGGAAATCATGTCAAAGCATCAGCCATTAAAAAAGTCATTATCATCAAGGATGATAATGACTTCCGTTTATGGCAACAGTAGGTTTATGTGAAGATTTTTAGTCTTCTGGTTCTTCCGGATTCTTTGCCAGATGAATCACAGCCAGTACCAGACCACCCCATAATAAAACGATGGAGATGATCATCATGATTAGTGCAGATGTATTCATAGTCGCTCTCCTAGCTGTGACGGTCTTTGATCAGGCTGAACAGAATGGCACCCAGAATAAAGAATGCCATCACTCCTCCACCTACCATCCATAGGGTACTGGCAGCATAGCCACCATAACCTTCTGCCATAATCGATTTCAGGGTCAGGCCCAATGCCAGCAATAATGACAACGGCGTGATCACCGTCAGCATGAAGTTCCAGCTCGTACCTAGTTTCACGCTGGCAAACTCATTCACATGGCCTTCCAGCTGTTTCATTAATGGACGACGGAACCAGGACAACAGAATAATCGATAACAGACCACCACCGACAATACCGATGTTATTGGCAAAGTAGTCGATGATATCGACAAAGGTAATCGCACTATGTGTCGAGAACATCAGGGTAGAAATCACTGCTGAACCACCAGCAATAATCGTCACTGACTTGTTCTTTGACCAGCCCAGCTTGTCCTGGAATGCAGCAATCGGAACTTGCAGGATGCTCACCATGGAGGTAATACCCGCCACCGTCAATGAACCAAAGAACAGGAAACCGAACAGGTCACCACCTGCACCTAAACTGGAAATGATTTTCGGAAACGCAATAAAGGCCAGACCAATACCACCGGACACCACATCTTCAACTTTCGCACCTGAGCTGAATGCCATAAAACCAAGCGCGGCAAAGACACCAATACCCGCCAGAATTTCAAAAGACGAGTTGGCCAATGCCACCACAATCCCGGAACCGGTCAGGTTAGTTTTGCGTTTCAGGTAAGACGCATAGGTCAACATGATCCCGAAGCCAACTGACAGTGAGAAGAAGATATGACCAAAAGCAGCTAACCAGACTTTATAGTTGGTCATCGCTTCCCAGTTTGGTGTGAAGAAAGCATTTAAGCCATCGACTGCACCCGGTAAACGGACTGCCTGAATCACCAGGATCGTGAATAAAATCACCAGCAATGGCATAAAGATTTTATTCGCCAGTTCCACCCCACGGCGTACTCCACCGTAAAGAATCAGCATGACTGCTGCCCAAACGACCACCAGACCAAAGAACAGCACAGGTACAAAACCGAGAGTCAGACCCTCACCATTTTGCAGGTAAGTATTGAAGAAGAAGCCTTGGGTATCTGTGCCCCACTGCTGTCCAAAGGAATAGAACATATAGCTGCCGGCCCAGGACAAGACGCTGGCATAGTAAATCCCGATCACCAGAGTGACCATGACCTGCCACCAACCCAGGGATTCGGCATTCATGAGTTTTTTATAGGCCATAGGCGGTGCTTTACGGAACTTGTGTCCGACCGCATAGTCTAAAAACAATAAAGGTAAACCTGCTGCGAAAATCGCAATCAGATAAGGGATCAGGAATGCCCCGCCACCATTTTCATAGGCAACATAAGGGAAACGCCAGATATTCCCCAAGCCAACGGCGGAACCAATCGCTGCAATAATGAATCCTGATCGTGCGGACCAATTCTCACGAGTTTCTGTCATAGAACACCTAAACTTTTAACCCCTTTAGATGCTGCTTGTTATGGTTATGGCGCAAGCAAAAAAAGAAGCATTTTCAATAATTTTGGGTGTTTGAATTAGAGGGCACCTTGTGGGCGTCGAATTCTAATGTACAAACAGGTCAGCAGGTCTTACATCTTGCTTAAAGTCTGATCGAAAAACTGACCTTGTAGATGATTTAACAATACTGACTTTTTTAAATTTTTTCTGTAAATTCTGCTTAAAATATTCGTTATTTATAATCTATTCGAATTAAGCGTTCAATAATTCTGCAAAATAAGGCAGATTAAACAAGTTATATATTGACAAACTTTTTGGAATATATTTTTCTTAAGTTTTACTACAGGGTCGCTGTTTCAAAAAATGTATTCCAAGACTCTGATCCAGCATCTGTTTTTAGATCATTATTTGAAGATGAAACGGCTCATACTAAGGCACATGACCAAGCCATGATATGGGAAATCAAATTCTCTCATGGAATTTTGACCTCTTTAAAAACCGGTTTAAATATCACAAGCAGATTTAAAACAAGCTGCCTGTGATATCGAAGCGATGAGTATTCTAAACTTAGGCTTTAATCACCAGCATGCGCTCTTCCTGCATGTCGCGAATGGCTGACTGAATTCCTTCACGACCCAGACCTGAATCTTTGACCCCGCCATAAGGCATGTTATCGACCCGGAAAGACGGAATATCATTGATAATGACACCGCCGACATGCAGATGATCCCAGGCATACAGCATCTTGTTCAGATTCTGAGTATACACTCCAGCTTGCAAGCCAAAACGGCTGCGGTTGATACAGGCAATACCGGATTCGAAATCAGCATACGCTTCCAGAATTGCCACCGGGCCAAAGGCTTCATCACGGTAGATTTCCAGACTGTGGTCTACATTTTCCAGCAAGGTCGGTGCGAACATCACACCATTCAATTCGCCTCCAATCAGGATTTTCGCGTCTTTTTTCACGGCTTTATCCAGCCATTTTTTCAGGCGTTTGGCTTCATCTTCCTTGATCATCGGACCAACCAAGGTTGTGCTCAGATTCGGATCAGCGGCTTTAATCGTTTTCAGTTTCGCCAGCAGTTTGTCCTTCACTTCAGTATAAATCTGCTGATGCACCAAAATGCGTTGCACACTGATACACACCTGTCCGGCATGGTTATACGCCCCGCCAATTAGACGGTTAATCAAGGCATCGTTAATTTCGGTATCTGGCTCAATCATGACAGCAGCATTGCCACCCAGCTCCAAGACCACTTTTTTACGACCGGCACGCGCTTTCATATCCCAGCCTACAGCATCGGAACCGGTAAAACTGAGTAATTTAAAACGCTCATCAGTGACCAGTAGATCGGCCAGCTCTCGCGGACAGGGCAAGACCGAAAAAGCGCCTTGCGGTAAATCGGTTTCCGCCAGAATTTCGGCAATTTTTAAGGCAGAAATCGGGGTCAGACTCGGCGGTTTCAGCACAAAGGGACAACCGGCTGCAATCGCAGGAGCAATTTTATGCGCGGTCAGATTTAAAGGAAAATTAAACGGACTGATCAAAGACACCGCACCAATCGGCACCTGTTTCACAATGCCCT
The DNA here is from genome assembly GCF_056642055.1 of Acinetobacter sp. 129952. Next base: position 193,903 of record NZ_JBWVSU010000007.1, read on the forward strand.
GATAGCCGGATGCTGCTGCAGTCACGGCCAAAGGCAGCATACGTCCCTGATCAATCTGGGTCACGGCATCTGCGGCAATCTGGAAAGTATTAATCAGACGTTCAACTTCGGCTTCGGCTGCTTTACGCGGCTTGCCCCCTTCTGCAATCAGAATTTCGGTCAATTCTTCATGAATCTCACGAAAACGGCGTACACAATGCAATAGAATTTTCTGTTTCTGGAACGGCTCCAAGGCGGCCATTTCAGCTTCTGCATCTACGGCAGACTGAATCGCCTGTTCCAGTGTGTTGGCATCTGCCAAAGCGACACGGGCATACAGTTCGTGGTTATATTTATGTTTGACCTCTAGCCATTCACCCGTCTGAGCCACCTGACCGGCGACATATAATGCATACTCTTTCGCTTGTTGTGTGTTTCTCGCTACCATCTTATTGTCCTGCAAAATCTAAGGATATACATTTTTGAAATTCTCTATATCATGCACTTGCTACTCCATATTAAGAAGATGCTTTTAAGTAACCAGACACTTCCAATTTTAATAAAGCTTTAGGGAATAGAGCCATGCGCGCAAAAATACTCACTACCTTATTCTTCGGTTTTGGACTCAGTACGCTCAGTCATGCAGATGTAATCGGCGTGAAAGCAGATCTCAGTTACTGGGATTTTGACGGCTATAGCCAGGATAACAATTTCAAGCATGAGCTGGATCGACAAGGTACAGCACAACTATCTGTCGCTGTAGAACATCCGGTACCGTTATTGCCAAATGCCAAGATTAAATACGTCAATCTGGACAGCACCAGCGAACAGAGTTCTCCTGTCAATGCCTCAGATATCGAGCTGAACAATATTGACTATATTCTGTATTACGAATTGCTGGATACCATTGTGCATGCGGATATAGGTGCAGGTTTAACCAATCTGGATGGTACTGTGGAAAACCGGACTGCCGGCGCTTTCACGCAATACGATCTGGATGAATATAGCCCACTGCTCTATGCAACAGCCGGGGTTAAATTGCCATTTACCGGTATGAGTGCCAAAGCAGAAGCGGTTTACAGTCGCGGCAGCGATACCCGAAAAACCGACGTACAGGCAGAATTGCAATATGATTTCATTGATAATCTGCTGGTCGATGTCGGTGCCAAAATCGGTTATCGCCTCATGCAGGTAGATTTTGAACAGGATCAACGTCCAGACTTACAGCTGGAATTTAAAGGTCCTTATATCGGCTTAGATATACATTTTTAATGCAATACAACCGGTTAAGTTTGCACAGCTTAATTTCTCTGCGCTGATGTAAGCCAAAGCGTACAGCAATAACCGCAATCTGCTGCTAGTGCGCCACCGGGATGTGTATTACTTTATAAACATAGAGAGCAGGATGCTCCAGAAGACCTAAAAACAAGAATAACATCGCAACACCAGGACGTGAGGTACGACAGGAGTTATACCTAAATCACGAGATACGAAAAAGCCCCGACAGGATGTCGGGGCTTTTTTTTCTGCCTATTATTTTATTTATCATTGCTTAACAGTTCCGAGCTAAAACTCCAACATTGTAAGAATCCCCTTGTTGTTAAGCTAAAAATCCTCACATTTTTTGGGAACAGCAATCATGGTAAAAAAGGTCCTCTTTATTACATCCAATCAAGGCATTGAACATGATGAACTCACTGAGCCTTTAAATTTTCTAAAGTCCAAAGGTTTTGAAGTGATTCATGCTGCCGAAAAAAATGAAGATGTCGCGACGGTCAAAGGTGATACCAAAGCTGCCACCCAATATACGCCGGATACCAGTCTTGAACACGTCGATCTGAATGATTATGATCTTTTGGTGATTCCCGGCGGTACAGTCAATGCGGATACCTTGAGAATCAATCAGGATGCGCAAAAAATCATTCAGCATTTTGCCGACAATCACAAGCCGATTGCCGCGATCTGTCATGGGCCATGGACTTTGATTGATGCACAGCGCATCAAAGACAAGAATCTGACTTCATATAAGAGCATCAAGCTGGATCTGGAAAATGCCGGCGGTAAATGGGTGGATGAAGAAGTACATCGCTGCAATACCGGCGACTGGGTACTGATTACGTCACGTAATCCAGATGATTTACCGGCTTTCAATGAAGCGATCTTAAAAGAACTTGAAGGCGATGCCGCTTAAGCTCATACCATAAAAAAGAACCTCAATGTTGAGGTTCTTTTTTGCTTTAAACAGTTCCGGTCAAACTTTTTAAATAAGCTATTACTTCTTTATTACCTGCCATTTCAGCCAGCTCTAAAGCGGTATTTGGACTGCGATGTGCAATATCTGCGCCTTTACTGACCAGAAGCTTAACTACGTCTAGATGATCATTTTCAGCAGCAGCCTGTAGGGCGCTATAGCCTTCTTCATCGGCGGAGTTGACGTCCAGACCTTCCTGCAAGCCCTGCTCGACCTCTTCGATGTCGCCTAAAGATGCCCAGTACACCAGTTCAGGAAGATGCAGTTCGTCATCATCTTCAGGGATTGGGGAGATTGAATTGAGTTTCATAATGAGATCAAATTTATTATTTATTAATAAATATTTTACAATGTCAAAAAGTTAATTTCTATTGTATTTCATTATGAATATTATCTAATCTGACGGTCTGTTCTTTAATTTGGGACAGTCTTGTATAGTTACCTACAACTGCTAAACCTAAAATACTGATAATCAACCAAGCAGTCCAATCTGCTAACTCCACTACATCGTTAGCTTCTATGTCAGACCAATATGCTCTATGTAAAGCTTTAGATCTTTTCTTATACATTTTTTTAATTTTAGATTTTACCTCTCTATAATTTTCAATATCATGGATTCGATAACCACCATATACCAATATACAGGCAAGACCTTTTGCATTTGATTCAGATATTTCATCTTGTGTAATAGAGAAGAAGCACTCAATACATGACCATAATTTAATAAATTTCATAGTATCATTATTATCTTTTGTAGCTTCACAAAACCAATATACAGATTTAATAATCGCATCTTCTACTTCGGTTTTTAATTCTTTTTCTAAAATAGTAAAAAACTCATCAAAGAATAAATTGGTTTTAAAGTGTTTTAATATTTCTAAATCAATTTCAGCATTGGAAAATTTAGGAAATGAATAAGAAAAACTTCCATATTGACTTTCGTTTGCCCACTGTAAACGAAGGTTACGAGATTTATGGCTAGAAGAAGAATTTAAAGCTTGAATCCTATAATTTAATATTGATTTTTTATTTATAGTTTGCAAACAGATACTCAAAAAACTAGTAATTAGATTAGCTTTGTAATCAAATTTATGTTCTACCTGCTTCTTACTTCCTTTTTCACTTCCACAAATCCATAGATAATCTTTCATCATCTCATAAAAATCAGCTTCTTCTTTTCCATAGGCTTTAAGAAATGTTGAAAAATCAGAAGAAATTATTTTATATTCTCCACAGTTTAATTGTTCTATGCCGTTAAGCTTTATACCTTCACAGCAGTTAATATTATTAAATACTCTTATTTCTTTCTTTGATAACTCATAGACATCATCTATCATATTTTCTGGAGATTTTTTATTTAGGATATAGTCAGCATATATTTTTTTAACATTAGAGAAAATCTCAGAAAAAGTGATGTAATCTTCTAAATCATAATAAACAATCAATTCACTGGTGATGGACCTTAAAGTGTTTCTTGTATCAGTAGTAATGAAAATTGTTTTTTCTTTTGATAAAGTCAGCTCTTGTCCAAAATAATCATCAAGATTTTTTATATCATCAAAGCTATTTATCTTTACGAAAGCTTGCAACTTAAACAATGAGTTAACCATTCTTTGCAATATTCTTTTAGCTTTACTTCTATTCATAAAATTTATTAAATTTAAAGTGTATATATCATTCTAAATAGTATACCTCTTATAAAAAAGCCCCCTTTCGGAGGCTTCTTTTTAAAACTCAAATTCTTAAGCTTTAGACACTGCTGGCTCGACTGAACCAATCTTTTCAGATTCATCGTCATGCATGATCAAGGCAACCGCAATTGCAGTGATCAGCACCGGCAAACCGACTGCCATAAAGTTGAAGTAAGCAGGCAGGTTCATACCAAGCAAACCACCAATCAGGATCGGCCCTACAATCGCACCCATACGACCAATCGCAGAAGACCAGCCAATACCTGTCGAACGTACCGCAAGTGGGTAGAACTGCGCAACATAGCTATATAGCAACATTTGTGAACCAATCGACGCTGCACCTGCCAGGAACACCAAGATGTAAAGTAAGAATTGGTTAGATGCAAAGCCCATTGAGCTCATCACAATCGCACCCATCATACCGAGGAACATCAATACCGGTTTCAGGTGGAAACGATCCGCAAGAATACCACCACCGACAATACCCACAACCGCACCAACGTTCATCACCATCATGAACATCAAGCTGTTGTCCATCGAGTAACCCGCTGCCATCATCAACTTCGGTAACCAGCTGCTCAGTGCATACATGGTTAACAGACAAGTGAAGAATGCGACCCAGAACAGTAAAGTATTGACCGCACGGCCACGACGGAACAAACTTACCACGTTGGCTGCTTCAGGCACATTTTCTTGTGGCAAAGTGAAAGTCGTATTCTCGGTAACAGTCAGATTTGGCGCCAAGTGACGTACGATACGACGAGCTTCGGGCTGCTTGTTCTGTTTCACAATAAATGCGAGCGATTCAGGCAGAAATTTCCAGATCACTGGCAATAAAAACAGTGGAATACCTGCGATAAAGAACATGATTTGCCAACCAAAACTTGGCGTGAACCACGAACCTAATAACGCAGCCATTACGCCACCAACTGCATAACCACTAAACATGGTGGTCACCAGCGTACTACGCATTTTTTGTGGGGCATATTCCGAAGTCAATGCCACCAGGTTTGGCATTACGCCACCAATACCAAGACCGGCAAGGAAACGTAAAATACCGAATTCGGTTGGGTTTGAAGCAAAGCCGCCGGCAAAAGTTAAACCACTAAATAATACAATACAGATCATGATCACTTTCTTACGACCGATCTTGTCCGCGAGGGAACCAAAGATCATCGCACCAAACATCATGCCAGCCAGTGCGGTACTTGCAAGCATCCCGGCCTGCACTGCACTTAAGCCCCAGTCTTGCATCAATAACGGTAAAACTACACCATTGATTGCGAGATCGTAGCCATCAAATAAGATAATGAGTAAACACCAAGCAACTACATTGAAGTGAAAAGGCGTGAATTTCGCATTATCGACTACAGAATTTACATCTATTTTTTCCGTTGTCATCGTTCTCATCTCCCATGAGTACTTGTCCATAACATCTTGTTGAAGACCGAAGTCAATCTTCAATGTCAGGCAATATACGCAAGCAGGATTTAAGGCACAATAAGACTAATTGATATTCTGCTATGCTCACTGAAAGGTCATTTATTTGCGTGATATATCACACTATTATTAGTATAAACTTTTGAATAATTGATATTTATTTTTTAATTCGCCCAATATTTAAGCTCTTTTAACCCGCTTATTCTTTTGACCAATTGAATATTGATTTAATTTCATACTAAAGATATGAAAAAGCCCCTTTAAGTAAGGAGCTTTTTTAACTGAGTAGGTTAATTACGAGAGTTTAAATTTTGGCTGTTTTTAATTTTTTCACCACCACGCGACCAGATTGTGGCTTACGAATCATTGAAATAGCGATGATACCAATAATACCTGGCATTGCCACTGCGATAAAGTTCCATTTATGTGGTAACTCCATACCAAGCAGCATACCAATTACGATTGGGCCAACAATTGCACCTGTACGCCCTACAGCAGAAGCCCAACCAATACCAGTAGAACGTACTGCAACAGGATAGTATTGAGCAACATAGCTATATAACAAGATACTGGTACCAATAGATGAGGCACCTGCTAAACTGACAAGTAAATAAATAACAGGGGTTGGAGAATTAAAGCCCAAACCAACCAAAGATAGTACACCGACAGTTAACATACTCATAAGAACAGGTTTAAAGTCAAAACGGTCTGCCAAAATACCGCCGCTAATAGTTCCGATCACGGCACCAATATTCAGCGCTAATAAGAACATTAAACTGCTACCTAAAGAATATCCCGCTGCCATCATCAGTTTTGGTAGCCAGCTTCCAAGTGCGTAAAGCATGAGTAAGCACATAAAGAAAGCAATCCAAAATAAGAATGTTCCTGTGGCACGATTTTCTGTAAATAAAGCTTTTACTGATGCACTTTGGGTCTGATCACCGCTGGCTAGAACCAGTTCAGTATCTGCTTGTATGTCTGCAGTTGGCTCGACTTGCTTTATAAAACGACGTGCTTCATTCACTTTTTGTTCTTTAACGAGAAAAGTTAAAGACTCAGGTAAGAACTTCCAAAAAAATGGAACAAAAAGTAAGGGAATACCTGCAATGAAGAACATAATTTCCCAACCAAAACTTGGTGTAAACCATGTACCGCATAATGCAGCCATAATACCGCCCACGGCATAACCACTAAACATGGTGGTTACCAGTGTGCTTTTTAAACGTTTAGGTGCATATTCAGACGTTAGAGCGACTAAGTTTGGTAATACACCACCAATCCCTAAACCAGCAATAAAACGTAAAATACCAAATTCTGTTGGATTAGTGGTAAATCCACCTAAAAATGTAAAAGCACTAAATAAAGAAACACAAATCAAGATAACTTTTTTACGACCAATTTTGTCTGCAAGCATCCCAAATAGCATGGCTCCAAACATCATGCCAGCCAGCGCTGTACTTGCAAGCATGCCTGCTTGAACAGCACTCATGCCCCACTCTTGCATAAGTAGAGGCAGAACGACACCGTTAATTGCTAAATCATATCCGTCAAATAGGACAATAAACAAACACCATAATACAATGCTTAAGTGAAATTTAGTGAATTTTGCCTGATCAATCACATCATTCACACTTACCGTGTTTGCTACTCGCTTCATGTTTTCTGCCATTTTTACTCACCTCCTGTGAGTTTTTTTCGTTGTTTTCAGCACGACACATGACCCTAACTCTTATTTATTATTTTTAATGATTCTTATCGCCATGTCTTCGCAACAACTTAGTTCAACACAGCTACTTTTCATGCAATATCCGACTAAAGTCTTACTTATTCCTTAAAAATCTAAACCCATGAGTCTAGTTTTTAATCAATATTCAACAATTCCAAGAGCTATTTGACTAAAATCCCACGCATAAAAAAAACACCCCCGGCCTTATGGTCGGGGGTGTTTAGGAATAATGAGCTGGCGATGACTTACTCTCACATGGGTAACCCCACACTACCATCAGCGCTAAGAGGTTTCACTTCTGAGTTCGGGAAGGGATCAGGTGGTTCACTCTTGCT